>NZ_JACJSW010000146.1:0-39936 GCF_014698375.1 Microcystis flos-aquae FACHB-1344
AATGGCAGAGTTGGAAAAACAGATTAATCGACTTCCCCATTTGCCAAAGTGGTTTGTGGAAATCCCTTATCAAACCACTTGACTATTGGATCATCTTTTTTATGGAGTTCTCTAAATAAACGATCATGGTCAATAACATCATTCATACCTAATAATTATCAACGAGGAATCCTTCAGCTTATCTTCATAACTTTTTGTAGTAATTATCAAAGATTTTCCAATGACTAGCACTAGGAGACAAAGAAATTAAATCCTCGATATTCCCTTCCATAGTAGCACAAATTTGAGCGCGGGGTAATAGCAAATCCTCTAGTAAGACGAGTAAGGACGAGGAGATAAAATGCCCAAGAAAGCGTACTCATCCGAACATCTAAGTTCAGAGGAACCGAAAGATAAATACAGAACCAGTCAAGACTCAGTGGCAACAAGAAGATGGCACTGGTTAGGTAAAATATCTTGAGGATGGACAATCAAAAAGGCGACAGTAGCTGTCGGATTAGATTATCAATATAGTTTTAAAATTCTCAAAATATCTAATCAATTAGGAGAAGAAGGAGTTAAAAATATCAAGAACAAGAGTCAGGAACATCCTTCAATAAAAGAACCTTTATTGAAGGAAGAACAATTCCAAAAATTAAAATTGCATAAATTCAGGGAAATTTACGGTAATTTTGCTGGTTAAATCAATTCCCTGCTATCTCCATCCCAAATTACTGCTAGTACAAAAAGTCGATCGACTTTTAAATTATCGATTGAGAATAGAAATAATTCGATGATTTTGAGGAGTTTTTTCCTGAATTATAGGACGTAGTTGTTGCACCAGTTCCCTAGAGCGTCTTATTCTTGCTTCTGGTAATAAATGCTCATGGGTATCGGCAAATAAACTAGAATCTGTTTGCAGATTAAGAGTTTTTGGATTGTAGATTAAAGGTACTATATTAGACAATTCTTCAATAGTTTTTTTAACATTTTTGACAGTGGTTTCATCGGTCTTAGCATAAACCCAAGAGAGAGAAACTACTAAATCAGCACCTTTAGCTTTTAACTCCTCTTGAAATTGAGCGATGCGTTTGAGGGAGTGTTGCGAAACAGGTCGATCAAATGTTCTAGCCCACCATTTACCTGTACGATGTTTGACTACGGTAGGATCTCCTTTTTCTGTGATTGTATCTGATAAATAACCCCTAGCTTTTCCTGTTTGTATAACATCAACAGCAGTTTTTACTATAGCGCGTAAACTAGGAACTCCCATTAACCAAGTCTCGGAAACTAATTGTTCTAAGGGTATATTTCCTAAACCCGGTTTTCCAATAGCAACACCAAAGGGAACCGAACCAAATAAACCATCACCATAACCAATACCATCATCATCCAGTAACATCAAATATTCAGGACTGAGAACCACTATATCCCCCGGACGTACCTGTTCTAAAATAATTGGGCAAATAACATTTAATCCCAAATCTCCCTGTAAACCAAAGTTAAAAACTGGGATTTTTAGCTCTTGTTCTAGGAATTGAGAGTTAATACTATATTGTACTCCCGACCCCCCCGCAAAAATTATTCGTCTCGGTGCTTGTATCTGCTTGGCAAAAGAGACTTTTTGTTCGTACATTTGTAGGAGCCACTTTAATTCACCACCGTAGTGTACGTTATAAAAAAAACCCAAAGACCAGGCCACCCCAACGGTAGCTAACCAAGGCCAAAAAGTAAACATTTTCTTCATAAGTTTAGCTCCTAAAGTTGAAGAACCAGGGGATAACTAGAGAATCAGTAATTTTAGTTCAAAAAAGAGATAATTGTCTTATCTTTCTTGCCACAATTGCCAAATAGTCGCCACATATTTCCGTCCTTTTGACAAATAATCCAAGAGATTAATTCCAGTTTTACTCTCACCATAAATGCGGGGAACGCAAAGATAAGGAACTTCCACTAACTTATAACCTAAACGATTGGCACGGGTTAATAAATCAATGCAGTATTCTCCATAATCTCCCTTGAAGCGAATTTTTTCTAAAACCTGAGAACGAACGGCAATAAAACCACTGGTATAGTCGTGAACTTGATTGCCTAGCATCACGATGGCCATGCGATTAATAATCCAGCTTAACATCCGGGCCATCACTCCGTGGGCAACATCATCACCCCCCGGAATCCAACGAGAACCTACGGCCATATCAGCTTTTTTAGCTCGAATCGGTGTGATTAATTGCGGCACATCTTCTGGAGGCATAGATAAATCACAATCCATCCAAGTAATAATTTTAGCCCCATACAGGTTAATTGCGTCGTCAATACCTCTTTGTAGAGCCGAAGTTAACCCTTTCTCGTTGATTCTGCGACACAAAATTACCCCCGATTGGAATTGCGAATCTTGGGGAGGAGTGGGATATTGTTGGGCTAAATCTTCTACTATCTGCCAAGTTTCATCGGGAGAATTATCATCCACCACTAGCACTAAATAAGGACTAGGAACACTAGCTAGTAAACGTTCAATTAATTGACTAATATTATCTCGCTCGTTATAAGTGGGTAAAATCGTACAGACTAAATCATTAGCTGCTGGGGTAATTGTGGGCTTATCCTCGGATTTTTTGGCTAGTAAACCTGTCTCAGAAGCAGATATAACTATTTCATAGAAAGGATACTTACCAATGATTCCAGAGCGATTTATGCCAATTTGAAACTTTTGTCCATCTTGGCTAAATTCCATTTCTTCCGGTGGGGATTGTAAGAGTTGACAAGAGCGATAGGGATAGCAAACGTAGGGAAAACTAGACAATCCTTGACTGACTAATTCTTGGCATAGTTTAACCATGGCTTGACTATCTTCCACGCGGAAGAAAGTTTTTTGTTTCTCCAGACCAAAACCTAAAACTTGTGCCGCATATTGATGAGAAAAGACAACAATAGAATTAGGATTCTCTTCTATGCTTTTGATAGCTGGTGCTATCCCCTGATGGGTTTTATAGAAAAATTGTCCACCTTGATAAATGTTTTTATAGACACCTATTGCCATTAAGATTAACAGTAAAACCCAACTTCCCTTGGCTACAAAAACTTCTTGGTTCGCCCCGACAATTTTTACTTGTTCCACCGTTAATAAGGTAACAAAGGGGATAAGAGGCAATAAATATCTCGGTCCCCATTGTTTACCTCCCACCATGACTTCTCCCGGGGCAATATCGACTAAACAAGATACCCCTACTGTGTAGATAAAATAGAGAGCATAGACAAAAAGCATTGGTTTATCTAGAGATATATTGGCGATGTCAAATAGATAACAACTAGCTAAAAGTATCAGAAAGTAAATGATATTGTCCTTGACTAACGCCTTGGTTTTGACCATTCCTTGCTGGCGAAGATTGACGAGAATAGCCAAGATGATAATCGCCATTATACTAATTAAAGTTACGGGAATATCCTTGGCAAAATTCAATTGTTGACCGCTCCAAGTTAGCAAGTAAGCTAGGGGAATTATACAGATAGGAAAATGCAGCAAAAAAGAGCTATTTAACTGATAAAAACTGTTCAGGGCTTCTTGAATACGTTTTTTCCAAGAAAACTCCTCAAGGACTAACAGAGCGTGAACTCCTAGAAAACGATTATAAATTAACTTATTGCACAACCACAGTAAAAACACACTAACAATCATACCTAGTACAAAACTAAAAGCTATTCGATTAGTTAGCAGAAAATCAGAAACATTAAGATTTTGCTCGGTTGAATACCAAGCAAAAATTGAGGTTTGTTCTGGAGTTAACCCCAAGAAAACTAATAAAGTTAAAGTTGCCACTAGGGCCAGACATTCGGAGCGGAACCATACCGATAAACCCACTAGAAATCCGCCTAATAAATTGGGCAGCCAGCCACTATTAGCTGTATCGGGTAGAAAAAAAGCGATAACAATTCCCAAAAATCCTAAAGTAACAGCGAGGGTATGTTCACAATATATGGCACTGTATAGAGTTAAGGGAGAAGCAAAAATCAAAATAACTAATCCCAAAAGACCACCCCAACTGTCTAGGGAAAAAGCGGGAATTGCTCTTGAAAAACTGAGCCACAATACCCAAATTGATAGGAGGGGAATCAAGTAAAACCCCCGATAACCCCAAAATTTATAAAAAAGGGAAGTTAGCCAAGAGAATGGAAAAGGAAAAGAGATATAATAACGTTGATTTAAGTAGTAGACAAAAGGGGGGCGATAACTGTATAAACCCTCTTGCCAAAGACGAGTAACCCAAGCTTCTGCGCGCTCAACTAAGTCAAATCGCCACGGACCATTACTTAGCTGACGAGCTAGTAAAGCTTTCAGCGCCCCATCGCCATTAAAAAAAACATCCTTGGGAACTGAAATACATAGATATAGGGAATAAAAGCAACCAGAGGCAATTACTACCCAAGATAAAAATTCCGTGCCAATTATCATAAAAGTCGGTTTTTATTCAAAAAATTTTCATCAATTTTTCATCCCTACTCAGCCTCAGCAAAAACTTGCTGAACTGCTTGGGCCACTCGCTCAATTTGCTCGTCCGTGAGAGCTAAACCGCTAGGCAGATAAAAACCCCTGCGCGCCAGTCTTTCAGCCACGGGACAGGAAATATTTTGCAATAATCCCATTTTGTGAAATACCGGTTGTTCGTGCATACACCAGAAAAAAGGACGCGTACCAATCTGATGTTCTTTGAGGCGTTTCATCGCTTCCGTAGCATCAAAGTTAACCTCATCTTTGAGAACAACACCATAAACCCAATAAATATTTTCGGCATAATCGGTTTGAGGTAGGGGCAATTCTAGAGAGGGGATATTTTGCAATAATTCCCTGTAGCGTCTGCCCATTTTTCTCTTGCGCTGGACAAAAGTTTCTAGCTGTTCTAATTGTGCTAAACCCACTGCCGCTTGCAGATTAGTCATCCTCAGATTCCAGCCCAGTTCTTCGTGAATAAAACGTCGTTGGGGCTGAAAATATAAATTTCTCAGGGAACGACAACGCTCAAAAATATCCTCTTGGTTGGTGACAATCATGCCCCCTTCCCCAGTGGTAATATGTTTGTTGGAATAGAAACTAAAGATGCTGATATCACCGAAACTGCCACAGGGTTTGCCTTGATAGGTTTGACCGTGCATTTCCGCCGCATCTTCAATAATTTTTAAACCGTATTTTTGAGCTAATTCTAAAACTGGAGTCATTGCCACCGGTAATCCGTAGATATGAACCACCATTATCGCTTTAGTGCGGGGCGTGATTTTTGCCTCTATCTGAGCGATATCCATGTTCCAAGTCTGCGCTTCGCAGTCCACCACCACGGGAATCGCCCCGGCTTTGACAATGGCAGCCCCGCAGGAAATGATGGTAAAAGTGGGGAGAATCACTTCATCCCCCGAACCAATTCCTAAAGCGACGATGGCCGCTTCTAAGGCCATAGAACCATTACACACGGAAACGGCATACTTTCGCCCAACAGCGAGGGCAAAGTTTTCTTCAAATTTCTGAACGAAGGGACCTTCCGAAGAAATCCAACCGCTATCAATACATTCGTTAAGATACTGTTTTTCCTTGCCCGCAAGTAGTGGCTCATTGACGGGAATAAAGCTACTCATGCTATCTCTGCTCCCGCCATTTTAACCACGGTTTCCTCAATTCCTGTAAAGCGAGTTTTATCCTGATTACCAACGTAGGGACCCTGTTTTACTTCAATCATTTCTACTTCTTCTAAGACTTGGAAACCATGGCCACCTTGTATCAATAAAACCACATCCCCATCTCTCAATATATGACTTTCTAGATATTGTTGGTCGTCATCATAGAAATCTACCCGCAGTTTTCCTCTTTTGATAATTAAGACTTCCTGGGTAAAAAATACTTCCCGTTGTACTTTGTTATGAACGTGGGGCATAATACTTTTTCCCGTCGGGTGTCTCATATAGGCCAACTGTTGGGAAAAATCATCGGGAGTTAGGAAATGAATCCCCTCTTGGTTAAACTCTCGTCGGAGAATTATCGCTAAAACTTTACCCTCTTTCGTGATTTGAGAAATTGGCAAAGAGTTAAATTGACTTTCTGGCTTATTTTTCTGATTTTGTTGGCGGAGAAAATCTAAAGATAAAAAGTCTGAAGCTAGTTTAAACATGAATTTAACCCCCCTAGGGAATGGTTGTGAGAAAGGCTGAAATTAATTGACAGCAAAGAAGGGGCGAACCAGTGACTAACTTTTGTCACCCCTGGTAGGCTAATTTAATTTAATTAGCTAAAGCTTAATCTAATTAACCTTCTGTTAATTTAGTTAACAGAAGGTTAATCCCGACTAAGGCAAGATGCCTCTACCATACATTTAAGAAAACACGGGAGCATCTAACTTTAGAAATAAGTAGAAATACTTAAGGGTAAAAAAATAGAATTAAACAGGGGTCTCATGAAGATAAGCGGAACGATGGCGAAGCACTTGTGGAACATTTAGAACACAAGTCCGAGCATTTGTACTAAAATATCTAATAGACGGCTAACTGCTATATTTTCTGATGACGATATAAATAGGGTTTGCTGAAAAAGTTTTTCGTGGGGGCAGGGTGTGGGGTGTGGGGTGTGGGGTGTAGGGTTTTACCGATTTTCATCTGGTCAATTACCTAATTTTCAGGGAAAAAGTACCTGAATTTTCCCCCCGCTCACTCCCAGGTCCGGTACTTTTGGATTGACAAAAAGTCTAAAAGTCTTATCCAGCAAGGTTTTTAGATTTATTCAGCAAGCCCTAAATAGCAAAAACTATAGACGAATAGCTATGAGCTTTGGTGAAGAATTTGAATTACTGCTGCGGGCGCGCTATCCTCTCATCTATATTACCACCCTAGAAGAGGAACGTCTCGAAAAAGCGATCGCCGATATTGCCAAACAGAGCCATAACCGTGCTGTCTATGTCTGGGATTTCGTGGATGGTTATCAAGATAATCCCAATAATGAGAACTTGGCTCGGCGTAATCCCCTCCAAGCTCTTGAATTCGTCGAAAAGCTGCCGACTAACATCGCCGCGATCATAATTTTACGCGATTTCCAGCGCTTTTTAGAAGATATTTCCATCGCCAGAAAATTGCGAAATCTGGCCCGTTCTCTGAAATCTCAGCCCAAAAACCTAATTATCGTCGCTCCCGAACTGTCTATCCCCTCGGATCTAACCGAAGTAATCACCGTCGTCGATTTTCCCCTCCCCAGTGGCGAAGAAATTAAACAGGAAATTCAGCGATTAATCGCTGCCACCGGACAACCCGTCAAAGAACCACTCCTCGATGAATTAGTGCTTTCTGCCCAAGGATTATCCCTAGAGAGAATTCGTCGGGTTTTAGCCAAATGTTTAGCCAGTCACGGCAAAATTGAGCCAGAGGACGTGGAATTAATTTTGGCAGAAAAACGCCAATCGATTCGTCAAACCCAGATATTGGACTTTTATCCCGCCACAGAGCAGATTTCTGACATCGGAGGCCTAGATAATCTCAAAGATTGGCTGATTCGTCGCGGTGGGGCCTTTAGTGAACGCGCCCGCGCCTACGGTTTACCCAATCCCCGGGGTTTACTCTTGGTGGGAATTCAAGGGACGGGTAAATCCCTGACAGCGAAAGCTATTTCCCATCATTGGCACTTGCCTTTACTGCGTCTAGACGTGGGGCGTTTATTTGGCGGATTGGTGGGAGAATCGGAATCGCGTACCCGTCAGATGATTAATCTCGCCGAAGCTTTAGCTCCCTGTGTGCTGTGGATAGACGAAATCGATAAAGCTTTCGCCGGAGCGGAGGGAAAAGGCGACGGGGGAACCACCGGGCGGGTTTTCGGGACTTTTATCACTTGGTTAGCCGAGAAACAATCGCCGGTTTTTGTCGTCGCTACAGCTAATAACATCCAATCTCTGCCCCCGGAAATGTTGCGAAAAGGACGCTTCGATGAGATATTTTTTGTCGGACTACCTAGCCAAAAGTCCCGCGAGGAGATTTTTAGCGTTCATTTAGGGAAAGTCCGGCCCCATAATCTAAAAAGTTATGATATAAAGCGACTAGCCTACGAAACTCCCGATTTTTCGGGGGCAGAAATCGAACAAACCATCGTGGAAGCGATGCACATCGGTTTTAGTCAAAATCGCGACTTTAGCACCGATGATGTGCTTGAGGCCGCTAGTCAGATTATCCCCCTAGCTCGGACTGCCCAAGAACAGATTCAATTTCTACAGGATTGGGCTAAGTCCGGTAAAGCTCGTTTAGCCTCTCGCGATGATCGTTTTAATGTTAATCCTAACAGTTAATTTAGCACCAATATGAAGCGTTTATCTGGTTTATTGCAATTTATGCTCGGTTTTGTCATGGGAGTGGCGATTTTGGTCGGTGGGGCTACTGCTGTCGCCTATATGCTTCTCTCCGGTATGAATTCTAATCCTCCTAAACCCGTCTTTACCGAGGAGAAAAAAGAGGAAACTAAGGAGGAAAAAGCCGCCGTCAAACCTTCTCCCATCCCTACTACTCCGGTCCAAGAACAACCCCAAGCTGAGGTGAAAGAGTCTCCCACAGCTGCACCAGCACCAAAGGCTGCCCCGAAACCCAGTCCCGAAGCAAGAAAAAGAGAAGCCACATCCGAGGGTTATCAAGCGCGGGTGACATGGCAAAGCGGTTTAAGTCTGCGCTCTCAACCTACCAGTGAATCGACTCGTCTCGGTGGTCTCGATTACAATACTAAAGTCAGTGTGGTGGGAACCAGCAGCGATGGCCAATGGCAGCGCGTGCGTCTGTCCGATGGTCGCGAAGGTTGGATTAAAGCAGGTAATATTTCCAGAGTCCAGTAAATATTTGGAAGGGTTAGGTTTTCTAAATCTACCCCTTTCCCTAATCAGTAATTGGACAAAGTTAATACTAAATCCGTTGAGTATAGGCTACATATCAGGATAGGCACTCTTGCAATAGGCAATAGATAATCAGTCTTTAATAATCGAATTTGGTGTGATTAATTCTGTCTGGGTACTTAACCACTACTTCAAGAGCGATTATCGCGATTAACTTTTCTGATTAACCAATAACTTGCCGCTAAAGCTAGGGTTCCCACGGTGAGGGCAATTAAATCATCTTTACTGTATTTATTGGGATCAAAAATAATAATTTTTCGAGAGATGGCAATTAAAGCCGTAACTACGACTAATTCAACCTGTACGATGTGTTTTCTTAAGTAAGCAGTGACGTTTTCTAATAACTCTAAAGCTATCAAAATATTGAGAAATAATCCGAAGATTTCAATTAAAGTTTTGCTAAAAAAACCGATGGGTTCCGTGGTAAATAAATCTTTGATTAGGATAACTACTAAATCATAAAGAGAAACAATAATAACAACAATTAAGGCTACGGATAAAACCTTAGAAACTATGTTTTCGATGAGATGAATCGACCTCATGAAATCTTCATCGCGCCATTGTTGACCAAAATTGATAAGTAGTTTCCGTATCTGTTTGAGCATGATCGATTAAGTAAAAAGTAAAAATTATTATTGTATTTTATTGCTAATTGTTCTATTTAGTTAACAAGTAAGTATATCCCCCCTTAATCCCCCCTTTATAAGGGGAGTATCTGACAATTTTTAACATCTAAGTGGGTGGGTGGAATTAAATATAAAATGAACGTAGGTTGGGTTGAAGCATGAAACCCAACGCCCGCATGGGTTACGCTACCGCTAACCCATCCTACAAATAATTGTGCCTACCTACTTACCTAGTTAGAGATAATTTTACTTGAAGAAGGCTTCCCCAGAAAAAAAATCTAGGTGCGATCGCTGTTAAGTCAACCGCACCCCAAACTAATACAAATGCTCACATCTAGCTAACATCATCGTGAGCGAAACGATTATAGAGGAAGTCGAGGGCATAGTTACGCAGACGATAATATTCAGGGTCCTCCATAATTCTCTCCCGATCGCGGGGACGGGGGAAATGAATATTCATCACTTCGCCGATTTTCGCTTCTGGTCCATTGGTCATCATTACCAGCTTATCAGCGAGGAAAAGAGCCTCATCGATATCATGGGTAATCATCAACACCGTACAGCGTTTATCTTGCCAGATTTTCAGCAATTCTTCCTGTAATTCCTCTTTGGTAATCGCATCCAAGGCACCGAAAGGTTCATCGAGAATTAATACTTCCGGACGGATAGAAAGAGCGCGAGCGATCGAAACCCGTTGTTTCATCCCCCCGGAGATTTGGGGAGGGGTTTTGTCCATAGCTTCGGTTAAACCCACCATGGCTAAATGTTCGCGCACGATCGAGCGTTTTTGCGCTTCCGGAGCATTGGGAGACACCGCATCTACCGCGAGATAGACATTTTCAAAAACGCTTAACCAAGGCAATAAAGCATAGTTTTGAAACACTACCATGCGATCGGGCCCGGGTTTAGTAATTTGTTTGCCGTTAACTTTAACAATGCCATCGGTGGGAGAAGAAAAACCCGACACCATATTTAATAGGGTCGATTTACCGCAACCAGAGTGACCGATCACGCAGATAAATTCACCTTCATTGATGCTGAGATTAACATCCTTGAGGACGGTGTAGGGGCCTCTAGGAGTGGGATAAACCTTAGAAACTCCTTCAATGGTGACAAAAGCTTCTTTAGTGGGGGCCTCGATTGCCCGGTTAACTGTGTCGGTGGTGGTGTACATGATTATAGTCGCTAAAAAGTCGAAAGACAGGTAGAAAGTGGCAGAGTTGCAGGGCTTAATCCAATGGGATCATATTTTAGAGGTAAAAGGGGAGAAAATCTCCCCTTTTACCTCTGGTTAGGCGATTTTACGGGGTTCCACCGCACTAGGACGAGCATCAATAGCCACTTCGGCCATGGTGATGTTTTGTTTGATCTCTAAACTATTGAGATAACCGATCGGATCCTCGGCATCAAACTCGATACCATCGAATAACAGGATCGGTGTGCGACGATATTTAATATCCCCTAGACCCAATTCCCGGGCCGCGGTACTAAAGACACCCACCCGACAGACGCGTTCGAGAATTTCTACCCAGTTACGGGGGAAAGGAATGTGGCCCCAGCGCGCCATTTGGGTCATCATCCAGAGGTGTTCGGTACGACTGGGACGATTTACCCCTTCTCCAAAGAACATATGGTGTGCATATTCTTTCATCGGTCGATCGAGACTGCACGCGTAGGAGTTGGGATCACCCAGTTGGATATAATCGATATTGGTACTAAGGTACTGACGACTGGCGAGGATTTGACGAATTTCTTCCTGATTCCCTTCCTCGGCACAGTAGCGACAACCTTCCAGCAGTGCTTTGACTAAAGCGACATGGGTATTAGGGTATTTATTGGCCCAATCTTCCCGGACTCCCAGGGCCTTACCCGGGTGGCCCTGCCAGATTTCTAAGTCGGTGGCGACGGTGTAACCGATACCTTCCATGGCAGCCCGTAGATTCCAGGGTTCACCGACACAGTAACCGTCAATACTACCGGTTTTCAGGTCGGCTACCATTTGGGCCGGGGGAATAGTTTCGAGGTGAACGTCTTTATCGGGGTCAATTCCCGCTGCCGCTAACCAGTAACGCAGGAGCAAATTGTGCATGGAGGAGGGGTGAACCATGCCAAAAATATGGCGCTGCTCCTTCGATTCCAATAGCATCTGTTTTAAGGCGTTACCGTCAATCACTCCCTCGTCATAGAAGCGTTTAGCGAGGGTGACACCGTTACCGTTACGAGTCATAGTCAGGGCGCTGACAATCGGCAAAGGTTGCTCCTGATAACCACCGACGGTTAACCAGGTGGGCATTCCTGAAGGCATTTGCGCCCCGTCGAGGAATCCCCCTGCGATCCCATCCACAACCCCTCGCCAACTGGTTTCCCGGACTAAATTCACCTCATCTAGACCATGTTTAGTAAAGAATCCCTTTTCTTTGGCCACTGCTAGGGGCGCGCAAGCGGTGAGGGGAACAAAACCGATTTCTAGATTGACTTTTTCTAAACCGTGACGGGCAATTACTTCGACTTTGCGGGCGCGCAGTTTTTTGATCCGTTTTTGTTGGTTGAGGAAATAGATAATCTCGCTCCGGAGACTGTAGTAACTGGGGTGTTCCACCACTTCCATGCGTTTGCGGGGACGGGGGATATCTACTTCCAAAATACCGCCAATTTTTGAGCCGGGACCGTTGGTGAGCATGACGATGCGATCGGATAATAGCACCGCTTCATCCACATCGTGCGTCACCATTACCGAGGTCATTTCGTATTCTTCGCACAGCTGCATTAACTGTTCCTGTAGATTACCTCTAGTCAGGGCATCTAACGCGCCAAAGGGTTCGTCTAAAAGCAGCACTTTCGGACGAATGGCTAGGGCGCGAGCGATCGCTACCCGTTGTTTCATCCCCCCCGATAATTCGTTGGGACGTTTATCCACTGCATGACGAAGATTGACCAGATCGATATATTTTTCGACTTCAGCTTTTCTTTCGTCTTCTGATAGTTGGGCGAGAACTTGATCGACGGCCAGAGTAATATTTTCTTTGACAGTTAACCAGGGTAAAAGGGAATAGTTTTGGAAGACTACCATGCGATCTGGTCCCGGTTTTTTAATGCTTTGACCTTGCAAAGTCACCACTCCTTCCGTGGGCAAATCTAAACCAGCGATCATGTTTAAGAGGGTTGATTTTCCGCAACCAGAGTGACCGATGAGGGAGATAAATTCCCCTTTTTTTATCTGTAAATCAATCCCTTTCAAGGCCACATATTCACCGCCACCACTGAGAGGGAAGACCTTATCAATGTTATCGACAGCGACAAACAAACTCATAGTTTTTTTCTCCTTAAATTGGCTCAAGTTTCAGTTATTTGAAAATGGGGAAATTTTCCCCATCGATTCCCTATTGACGAACGATTTGATTTTGCAACCAGGCCATAAAGCGATCGAGTAATAAACCCACACCACCGATATAAAACAGCGCGAGAATAATATCGCTGATGTAGTTATTTTGGTAGGCATCCCAGATAAAGAAACCGATACCGACGATACCCGACATAACAATTTCTGCCGCAATAATCGCTAACCAAGCTAAACCGATCGCAATTCTCAAACCCGTGAATATGTAGGGAAGAGCCGAGGGAATTAATATCTTGAAAAAGAATTTTTGGTTGGACAATTGCAAGACTTGTTTAACGTTGATATAGTCTTGGGGAATTTGTTGGACACCGACGGTGGTATTAATCAAAATCGGCCAAACTGCGGTAATAAAGATAACGAATAAAGCAGCTGGTTGGTTTTGTTGTAAAGCGGCCAAAGATAGGGGAACCCAAGCAAGAGGAGGAACTGTTCTCAGGAATTGGAAAAGGGGATCGAGGGCCTTATTTAAGAAGGAATTTAAACCGACCATAATCCCAACACCAATACCAACCACTGCGGCAAAAGAATAACCGATTAATACCCGTTGCAGACTGGCTAAAGTTTGCCAGAATAGTCCCTTATCAATGCCGCCACGATCAAAGAAAGGATACATTAAATAAGTACGGGTACGCTCATTGGTGATTAGGTCGGATGGGGGGGGTAATTTGATTAATCCCAGCATCGAGACTAATTGCCAAACAATCAGAAAACCCAGGGTACCGATAATAGGGGGAAGAATGTCTTGGGAATGCTTTTTCCAGAATTTACCGAAGTTGAAACCACCGTTACTTTTTCTGCTGACGCTACTTGCCATTTTGCCGTTTTCCTTTGTTGAAGATAAAGTTACTGGATTGGGAAGAGAAGAAAACACTTTTGGGATTAATAGACTAGATATTTTATGCCCCTAGCCTATCGAGAAAAGCTCGCTATTTTTTGATCGCCAAACTATCGAGATAAGCTTGGGGATTGGCAGGATCAAAAGTTTTGCCATCAAAGAATTTTTCGACACCCCGGGAGGTACTGGTGGGAATATCGGCCGCAGGAACTCCTAATTCTGTGGCTGCCGCTTTCCAAAGATCCTCGCGGTTAACTTTGTCGATTAATGCTGAGGCAGTGGTTAAAGTTTCTTTCGGCAAGAAACCCCAACGAACACTTTCGGTTAAAAACCAGAGATCATGACTCTTGTAGGGATAGGAAACGCTACCAGCAGGATCTTTCCAGTAGAAAACCCCTTTATTTTTGTCGGTGATTTCCGGTTTACCGTCACCCATTTTCTGTATTCCTTTGAGGGGACCGGCGATAAGTTCTTCTTTGAGGTTGAAATAAGCCGGTTTAGCGAGAATTGCCGCCGCTTCTGCTCGATTTGCCTCCTGATCGAGCCATTGCTGCGCTTCCATAATTCCTTTTAATAGTGCCTTGGTGGCTTTCGGGTTTTTATCCACCCAATCGGCGCGGATAGCGAGGTATTCTTCCGGGTGATAGGGCCAGATTTCTGCGGTTAAAGCTGACATAAAACCGATCTGATCAGCCACAATTCTCGCCGGCCAAGGATCGCCGGTACTAAACGCATCCATGGTTCCGGTTTTCATGTTGGCCACGGTTTGGGCTGCGGGTACGGCAATTAGGTTAATATCCGTATCGGGGTTAATACCACCGGCGGCTAACCAGTAACGAATCCAGAAGTCCTGATTAGCTTTCGGGAAAGTATAGGCAGCTTTGAAGGGAGTTCCCGTCGTTTTCATGCCGAGGATGTAATCTTTGGCGGGTTTTAGGTCTAAACCGATATTTTTGCCTTCGTGTTTACCTGCGATCGCAATTCCGTTACCCTGGGTGTTTAACTGCGCTAACACATACATGGGGACTTTAACGTTATTTTTGGTGATTAGTCCCTCGGAAATTAGGTAAGGCATGGGCATTTGCCACTGTCCCCCGTCAATTCCGCCCGCATCTGCGCCAATTTCGACGTTATCTCTAGCGGAACCCCAGTTTGCTTGTTTGGAGACTTCCACATCGGGCATCCCGTGTTTAGCGAAAAAGCCTTTTTCCTTGGCAATAATTAAAGGTGCAGCCTCAACGATAGGAATATAACCTAATTTAATTTTGGTGGTTTCGGGGGCCTCTCCGGGGGCCACCGCAACCGGAGAAGCAACCGGGGCAGCGGGCGCGGTGGTGGTGGTTCCACCCGTAGTGTCGGGGGGATTACCCACACAACCTTTGAGGACAACAGCCCCTGCCGCTGAAACTGCCGCTGTGGTTAAAAATTTCCGTCTCGAAAAATTTGACATAGAGTCCTCCTACCTGCTGCTAAAGCAAATATGTGTGCTGAATTATGGGTCAAGGAATCCCTCGCTAAATTTTCCTTCTAGCCCGTGCTATAGAAATTTAGCTATGGAATATCTAAACTCGATTGAACTTACTAAATAAGTCTAGCGGAATTTGGAAAAAATAATTAATCCGATCGAGAATTTTATTTACAAAAATTTAATTCGATTGATAAGAATTAATTAAGACCATTGATATATCTAGTTTATAGCGACTTAAGCCTATCTGGAGCTTGCCGAAAAAGTTTTCCGCAGGAGCGCCGGAGCAGGGGTGATGGGGTGATGGAAGTGGGGAATTGGGGAATTGGGGAATTGGGGAAGTGGGGAAGTGGGGAGATGGGGAAGTGGGGAGATGGGGAATTGGGGAATTGGGGAATTGGGGAATTGGGGAGGTGGGAGAAACAATAAAATGAGCCAACGGTGAGTTTTGGGAATCCAGTTCCTTCTGGCTTGGTAGAATGGACAATATGCTTTCACCCCAAAGTAATGACCAGATCTAAAAAGCCGAAATCACCGAACTCCTCTGATTCGCCTACCTCTCCTTCCTTGGCTCTGTCTTCCCTACATTTTCGTCTCCAAGCTTTAGAGGAGGAGCATCAGTGGCTCCTCAAGCAGATTGGCAGAAAACGCAACGAACTGAAGAAATTCCTCGACCAGATGCGTTCCCTGGCGACGGAGATTTTCCAGAGAGGGCAACCCCTCTATCAAAAACTTACCGACCTCGACCGCGAAATACACGCCCTTTTTGACGAAATCCTCACTGCTAGAAAAATGGGGCAGCAGACAAAGAAAAGCATTCTCGGAATTTACGAGACACTTCAGTTAACGGGGGTGATTAGCCCAAAATTTGACGATGGAGATGAAGAACTAGACGAACTTTTCGGAGACGAAGGACCGGAAGGATCATCAGAGCAATCCGCGCAGGATTTCTTCTCTGGGGGAGACTCCTACGGCCGTCACGATGATGGAACAGAGATATCACCTGAAAGCTCGCCTAAATCTCCTGAATCTAGACAAATACGCCGCACTTTCCTGAGAATGGCCGAGATTTTTCACCCCGACAAGGTTACGGATCCCGAAACTCGGATGCGTCACAACGAGATTATGAAGGAAGTCAACCGCGCCTATAAAGAGGGAGATATTGCCAGACTGCTGGAAATCGAACGACAGTATCAAATGGGGGACTCTTTCGAGGTTGAAGGCTCATCGGAAAGCGACCTTAAACGACAGTGCGAGAAGGTTGAAACCAATAACGAACTACTCAAAAAGCAATACGAGAACCTGAAAAGAGAACTGCGCTCGGTGCGAAATACCCCGGAAGGCGAGATGGTGAGGGCCAGTCGCGCTTGTGAGAAGGATGGCATCGACCCGATTGAGCAAATGCTAGAGGAGATGAAATTACAAGTTCAATCCACCGAAAAAATCTATAATTTTGTCCGTGACTTTCGCGATAAAAAGATAACGGTTAAAGAGTTTCTGCGCGGACCGGTCAGGATGGGCAGAAGCCCGGAAGAGATGGAAGACATTCTTGATCAACTTCTGCAGCAACTTCGCACAATCAGCCGTTGAAGAGAGAAAGCCAGTATTTAGGGTATGCGGCAAAAAGTTTTTCGTGGGGGCCGAGTGTGGGGTTTTACCTAATTTTCAGGGAAAAAGTCCCTGAATTTTCCCCCCAATTATTCCTATATCTGGCACTTTTTGATTTTCAAAAAGTCTCAAAGTCTTAGCCAACAAGGTTTTTAGATTTATTCAGCAAACCCTATATATTCTCGAATTAGTTAGGCGATTAGCTTTAACGCCAATTCTCCCACGATAATCCTTGAATACGAGCAAATTCTTGGGGATTGGCCGTAATTAATTTAAGATTATGAGTAATCGCGGTTGCACCGATTAACAGATCGTAAGCACCAATGGGAGTGCCGGATTGTTTGAGAGCTGCTCTAATTTGAGCGGCGCAAATGGCTTCTTGATTGCCAAAGGCAAGAATTGAGATAGAAGCAAGAAATTCGTCAAGAATGGGTCTTATTTTCTTTGCCTTCGCTGGGTTAAGAAATAGTCCATATTCGATTTCCATTAAAGTTATCGCAGAAACGGCAATTTCCCTAGGAGAGTGATTTTTGATCTGCACTAGAGTGTTGCTATCACCTTTGACAAAATCACTAATCGTACAAGTATCGAGCAAAACCAGCACTAAATCACCTCATCTTCTCTAGGTGGGGAAAGTTCCTCTCTATAAGCTTCAAAAATAATACCATCACTTACCCCTTGAAAATTAAGGATAGTTGACGACCATTGAGACTGTTCTTTTGTGGTAATTAAAAGCTGTATTGCTTCTCGAATCAAAGCATTCTGGGATTTGCCTGTAGAGTGAGATAAAGCCTGTAGTTGCTGACTTAATTCATCTTCCAGATAAAGATTGAAGTTCATAACTTAAATTAAGCAAATATCAATTAACTTTATTATAACAGGATAACTTCTTTCTTTTCTGGGCTGAGATATTTATCAGCGTTTACTATTCTAATAGCAACCTGATCAGCTTTTTGAGCAACTTTACTACCCATAATATAACACCACCTTCCCAACTGATAACCGATAATTCTTTCATTGCCTTAATAAAATTTAACATTAACGCCATTTTCTCAAAAAAATCGACCCGCCTAAGGGCGGGAAAGAAAAGGAAAAAGAAAAAATAGGGAATGAGGGTAAAAAGGGAAAAAAAGGGAAAAAGGGTTACAGAGTCCTCCCAGCACCGCACACCACCCGAAAACCGAGGTTGAGGAAGTCGTCGCGGCGGTCGTAGTCGCCGCGGGAAGCGGAACGGCAGCTAAAAGGATTGCCGTACCAAGAACCGCCCCGCAGAGGAGAACGATTATTATTACCATTTTCTATCCAAGCACTGCCATCCGTCGGCGCACCATCATAATTATCATGCGAAGTATCGGCGCACCATTCCCAGACATTGCCGTGCATATCGTACAGTCCGAAGGCGTTTGGGGGAAACTGTCCCACGGGAGTCGTTTCTTCTCGATATTCTCCCTTCGCTTCTCCGGCGTAGGTTTCGCTGGTACGGTAGTTGGCCAATTTCCCAGTAATGGTTTCCCCAAAGTAAAATGGGGTGGTGGTTCCAGCACGACAAGCGTACTCCCATTCCGCTTCACTCGGTAATCGGTATTCCTGTTTTGTTTCTCTTGATAGTCGTTTACAAAATTCCGTTGCTTGATACCAGTTGACACTTTCTACGGGTAGCTCATCCCCTTTGAAGTTAGAAGGGTTTGTCTCTAGGTCGATGTCTATTTTAGCGGTTGCGGCGATCGCTTTCCACTGGGACTGGGTGATGGGGTATTTACCCATAAAGAAGGGTGGGACAGTTACTTCATGTTGTGGTCTTTCCCTTCTAAATACTTCCCAATTAAATTTTTTAACCAGTTTTTCGATTTCCTCGTCTTCTGTTCCCATCAGGAAAGTTCCCCCCGGGATGGCGACCATTTCTAAGGTGATGCCATTACCCAAATCTTCGCTGAAATATTGGGACTGTTTCGACTCTTTTTTGATTTGCTCACCCTTCGCATTTACTCCCACCACCTCAAAGTTAAATACCTTGAGTCCAGTTTCTTGAGAAGGTTTAGGGGTCGATGACCTATTTCCCTCAGACCCCGTGACGTATTCGCGACGCGTAAAAGGAATCGAAGACTGTCTTAGAGCGATGCGCTTGATAGCTTCGATCGCCTCTAAATCGCCACGAGATGCTCCTAAGACACGAATCCATAACTGTTCAGCTAAGTCAAGGTCGCCCCTATTTTCTGCTAAGGAAGCCTGATATTTTAGGGGTTGCACGTCCCTAAGCGTGGCAACTTGTTCTAACAAAATAAAATAGAGCTTGTGGGGCGGTTCTGCTTTCAGATAGGGATTCTGTCTCGGTTTCCCATATCTAGCGTTAGTTTGCTCGACTTGACGGCGCAGATGTTCGTCTAGACGCTCGACCGTAGCACAATTGGCTTCTCCTTGCCGCCGCAATCCTTCCAGCAGCCCATGAGTAAATGAGCCTTGTTGCAACTCATCGATCTCCCAAGATTGCTGATTGGCAGTACAGGAATAAAAGGTTATGACTCCCTGATGCTCCTCTTCTCCAATGCCCAGACCGCCTCGGCTGTCCTCATCTCGACAGGCATCTAATAATAGTACGACGTTATCCGCCCCAGACCTCCGCAGCCGCTCGGTAACATAATCCACCGATACAGCCGTTTCTCTTACATTACCCGGATCGCTATCAGGGAGCATCAGATAGTCTTTGTCTTGATAGCGCCTGCCATGACCGGCAAAGAAAAACCAGAGATTGTCTCCAGACTTAAGCAGGGGAGTCTCGAACTGCCTCTGAAGAAACCGCTTGAGACGACCGTGGGTTAGCTGCGTGGGAATGGGGGGACTAGCAGGAATGGGTGGAGAATCTTCGGTAAAGAGAAATATCCCACTGCGATCAAATCCTCCCTCCCCTTCACACCAAGCTTTGATCGCTTCCGCATCTTTCTTGGCGTATTTCAGCGGCTTGAGGTTGTCATACTCGTTGATGCCGATCGCTATCACCCAGTTTTTAGCCATCTTTTCTCTTGAACTTAAACGTCATCGCTCCTTTCCCTCCTGCTTTGCCCCCGACCCCAAACAGGCTAACTTGTCCTTCCCCATTAATTTCTACAGACAGTTCCACTTCATCGAGCCGGATTTTAGTGCCTGGAGGATCGGCTTCATCGAGCATTTCCCGCATCGCTTTGAGAAAGCCCTGCATTTCTAGCTTCAGTTTGGACACATCCACTTGACTTCTTTCGGTGGCCGCAACTTCGGGCGATTTTTCCTTTCCTTCAAGCCTTCCCCCGGTATCACGGCTACTTCTAGCGCCGGTGGGCGTTTTTTGAAGATCAGATTCACCCGTAATAATCCATATTTTGCTGGGAGTCGCGATATCTTCGGTCATTGTGTTGATTTCCCCTAAATGTTATTTCACTTGCCTTTAACCAAACTTTCTAATTCCATTATCTTTCCCTCGACATCAAGCCACTACAGTGGCACCCCTGAGATAATCTTCTAGTTGGCGATCGTTATCGTGACTGAGATTGCCTAGAGGTAAAGTTTCGACGCTAAAAGCTCTCACCTCGCTAACTTCTAATGTATCTTTGATCTGAAAATTCCCCGCCGCTGTCACTTCAATTAAAACTGAAATGGAGTGAATGCGCGGATCACGCTCAAAAGAGGAATAAACCCCGACTAAACGCCCTAAACTGACTAAATTTAATCCTGTTTCCTCTTTTAATTCCCTTTGGGCAGTATTAAAAATATCTTCCCCCCAATCGACCATTCCCCCCGGTAGGGCCCATTTGCCGGTGTCTCTGCGTCGGATTAAAACAATTGTACCATCAGCAAGCAGCGGAATCATTGTCACCCCAGTTACAGGATGACGAAAGATAATTCCCATCACACTTTTAATAAAATGCCAAACACGACCCATATATAAAGCTAAAAAATAAAAAAAGGGGACGGGATTACTGGAGTTAGGACTTTTGCCTATTGCCTATTGCCTAACACCTATCCCCCAACCCCTAACAATATCAATCTTGACATCCTCGCCGCCCTAAAAGTGCGGCGATTCCTAAACCTCACGATTTAAGTTTCTGCTTCCACCACCGTCGCATACCACAGTTAAAAAACCATGTACTGTCTTACACAGAGTCCACAGACTTTCGCCCCATTTCAGAAGCCCGATTCCCTGTGTCCCACGGTACGTTGACCGCCTATAGCTTCTTGTACTTGTTGCGCGCGACTTTTTACCCGGCCAAGCTTTTCTGGTCGGAACCCCCTAAGCCGAGTTTTCAAGGTGCTGCGCCGTCCACTTGGTTTTCGAGACTGGCCTTTTAATTCTAACGTAAAGCCAACCTAGAACGGCGGGGTTTCAGACGCAAATTTTCGATGATCGAGAATGGCTTTAGCTTGAATTAAAGCCGATCGCACTTGTTCAAAACCTGTGCCACCATAGCTATTACGGGCCGCCACCACCTGACGAGGAGCGATCGCGTCGTAGATATCGGCCTCAAAAGCTGGATGTAATTCTTGCCATTCGGTCAGGGTTAAATCTTTCAATAACTTACCCGCTGCCAAACTGCTTTTAACGACTTTCCCGACTAAATTATAAGCTTCTCGGAAGGGAATCCCCTTACTGGCTAAATAATCCGCCACATCCGTCGCATTAGAAAAATCTTCCGCCACCGCATTAGCTAATCGGTCGGTTTTAAATTGAATTCCGGTGGCTAAAAGTACCGTCATCGCTTGCAAACAAATCCGCACGGTTTTAACGCCATCAAATAACGCCTCCTTGTCCTCCTGCAAGTCTTTGTTATAGGCCAGGGGTAAACCCTTCATTAAGGTCAATAACGCCTGTAAATGCCCAAAAACCCGCCCTGTTTTGCCGCGCACCAATTCGGGAACGTCGGGATTTTTTTTCTGGGGCATAATGCTAGATCCCGTGGCACAACTATCGGTGAGAGTGATAAAACTAAATTCTTGGGAAGACCAGAGAATCATTTCCTCGCTCAAACGGCTCAGGTGGACCATAATCAGACTAGCGGCCGTCATAAATTCAATGGCAAAATCTCGATCGCTGACTCCATCGAGACTATTGTTATAAACCTGCTCAAAATCGAGTAAATTGGCACTGTAATGACGATCAATCGGAAAAGTCGTCCCCGCTAAGGCCCCGCATCCTAGGGGCGAAATATTAGTCCTGGCGCGAATTTCTCCTAATCTTTGGTGATCCCGTTCGGCCATTTGAAAATAAGCGAGGAGATGATGGGCTAAACTAATCGGTTGGGCGCGCTGTAGGTGGGTATAACCGGGGATCAGGGTTTCCAGATGGTTTTCGGCGTGATTGACTAAAGCTTGCTGAAAATTGCGAATTTCTTGCCTAATATCATCGATTTGTTGTCTAAGATACAGACGAATATCCGTTCCTACCTGATCGTTTCGCGAACGGGCCGTGTGCAGTTTTTTGCCCACATCTCCCACAATCTCGGTTAAACGACGTTCCACGGCAAAATGCACGTCCTCTTGATCGATGCCGGGGTTAAAGTTGCCGGTGCGGTATTCTTGACGAATTTGTTCCAATCCAGAGACGAGACTATCTGCTTCTTCGGGGCTGATAATACCCGTATAGGCGAGCATTTTAGCGTGAGCGATTGATCCGGTGAGATCATACTCGATTAATTCGATATCAAAGCCAATACTGGCGTTAAATTCCACGATCGTAGGATGGAGACTACCTTCAAAGCGATCGCTCCAAGTTTTCTTTGCTGTCACTGTTTTCGTTAGATTATTGTGGATAAAGTTAACCAAAATATGCTAGGCAATTTTTAGGGATAATCTGGTGCTGATAGCATTACCGCTTCAGGTTAGAAAAATCTCCAACCCCACAAACATAAGAATAGCAAGAATTGCTCGCTCTGGCTGAATGCTGATAGGCGAAAAGCTAATAAGAAGTAAAACCTCGAAACAGATAACCGACAACCAAACCGATTAATAAGGCCCATGCTTGCCCAGTTTTGAGGAAATTTGAGAAGGATTTCTGGACATTGCCGATGATATCCACGTCTTGATCCGAAATAGTCATCAAGACATTGGTAAGGGGCGAAAAGTCGATCGAGACAGATAGATGATGGAAGATGTCGATCACGATGGCATTCCTCAAAGACGAAAATCTACAGAATAAGTTAACATGAAAACGACTAAATCAAAACCGCTTTTGTCTCCCTGGTGGTGAGTTGGAGAGGGGGTCACTTTCAAGATACTTGAGATTGCCGGTAATAGGATAATAATAAATTGCCCGCTTTTTCTAAATCTTGACCAAAGGCGATAATTCCTTCTTCATGACCACTCATCACTAAAATTTGTTGCTCCTCTAGACGCTCTTCTTGACATAAACGGATAATTTCTGCGGCCATTTCTGGGGTTCCATAGGCGATATTTTCTTGAGTGGTCGGCACTCGATACATCAAATTTTGCCACAGGGGGCGATGATGAATATGAATTACCCCATTAATCTGGGGATTCGCTTCATAAATTGCTCCATGGGTGAGAGTTTCCGAAGAAGCGGCGATTGTTCCCCGACAAGTGACCCGATTTTCTCTCCAATCGTAGTCTATAACCGTGGTGTAATGGAATTCATTTAATACTGGAATCCCTCCAGTATTAGTGCCAGAAATAATAATTTTTTTGTCTATTTTTCCTCGTTGACTCACATTACCAAAACCGATTCCGTTATCGTATTGACCGATTAATCCCAGTCGATAGAGCCGATTGCGCCAATAATTTAATTCTGCAATTTCTGAGCTTCTTAAGGGACGGTCAGGAATCCAAGTACAATTATATTTAACGTAACCTTCATCAATCATAAATTTTTCAAAAATATTCGGGATAATTTTGACACACTTTCCGCACAAAGTCCTGGAGAGGATAGGAGATATTAGTGATATAATTATCTTTAATAACTTGGGAGAATAGGGGTAAAACTTCCGTGTCTAAGGCGGGTTTAAATAAGTCCATCGGCAGGATTAAATCGGAACCTTCCCGCACATCAATTGTCTCAAAATTATCGGCTACAATTAACCAAAGAGGACGCACCCAAAGAGCCGAACGACTTTCGATCACCTGAATTACTTCTCCGTATAAAGTTCGATTTTTGCAGAATAAACTAACAATTTGATGGGGAGTGAATGTGTTCATAGACAATTCTAGTTTTCCTCGATCAGCTAAGACGCATTTTAACCGCTTATTCTTAGATTAGCCGAATCTTCCCCCAATCTCTTTACTCTTGCCAGAGCCAACAGTAAAGAGTATCTCATCTCCACAAGCAATTTAAATGCGCGGACAGCTTATCTTTCACTGGTCACTGATTACTGTTTACTGATCACTGAAAAAAGCTTGCCACTTGCCGCTTCCTTGCCAGATTGGGAAAAAACTCCGTTAGAATACGGGAAGCCGTTTACAAAACGATACAAACTCATGACCGTTGCTTACCCTCGTAAATTCAAGAAGACGATGAGCGCTCGCGACATCATGAAGCGTGTCATTAGCGATCGCGAAATTCATCTTGTCACCCTCAACCGTTACCGCTACAACGAACAACGTAGCTGTAAAGACCTGACCGAACTGATCGAAACCTTAGACGGACAACCAAAAGAACTGATCCAAGACCTTTCCCACCACGTCGCCGATGAGGCGCGTCATGCTTACTGGTTAACCGATTTATTGATCGAATTGGGGGCCGATGTGGGGAAACCGCCGGGGTTGTCCTATATCGACGAATTTGAACGTCTTCTCGATCAAGACCAATTCCAAGGCGAAGAACAAAGGGAAGATGGACTGATTGCGGCCCTAGCGGCAATTAACGTCACGGAAAAACGGGGATGCGAATACTTTGCCGCCCATATTTATGCCCTCAAAGAAGGGGAACAAACCCCAGAAAATCTGAAAATTCAGGAAACGATCGCCAAAATTTTTCCTGAAGAAGCGGGTCATGTGCGTTGGGGCAATCGTTGGTTAGCCAAAATTGCCCAAAAAAGCCCCGAACATCGGCAAAAAGTCGAAAAAGCGAAGGCCAAATACTCAGCGATCGAACAGGCCGCCTATGAATCGGGTATGGATATCACCCTGGGGGCAGAATTGCGCCGCGTCGGTCATTTAATGGAAATCGCCGCCACTATGCCGCTTTGGGAACGTCCTCAATATCTGATGGAACGTTTACCCCAATCCCTTCTCGACCCGAAATTACAATTATTCCGGGTAGAAGCGGCGCAAAAAGCCTGGAATCGTGATCCAAAAATGTTTATGGAACGCTTTTTGCCGATGTTTTTTAATGCGGACGACAATATCGGCAAAAAAGAGAAAGTCAACTAATTTAACCTTGATTTTCAGGGGCAATCCTTCAGCGATCGCCGAAGAAATGTTCATCGAGGATCGAGAAAATCGGCTATTGTTTTAAATAGGGGTGAGTTCTCGGCTTT
The DNA here is from genome assembly GCF_014698375.1 of Microcystis flos-aquae FACHB-1344. Lineage (NCBI taxonomy): Bacteria > Bacillati > Cyanobacteriota > Cyanophyceae > Chroococcales > Microcystaceae > Microcystis > Microcystis flos-aquae. The sequence goes on from NZ_JACJSW010000146.1 coordinate 25,258, forward strand.
AGGGCCGGAGAAACACCACTTTTTTACTGTTTATTTTGGCTTTTCTCTTTTGGATTATGCGTCTTTTAGCTGCCTTTGATCGCTATCCCGATAGTGTATCTTTAACCCTAGAACCAGTAGCCACCGACTCGCAAAAATTTGATTTATATTTAACTTTACACCTACAAGCTCAAATTCAATCTCTCCTCGGCGGGGAAATTAAATGGGGACTGAAAGGAGGAAAATTAGATTTTATTTTAGTTAATTGTCACCTAACACCAAATCCTCTTTCTAGTCAAGAGTTATACATAAATCGTCTTAATAATTATCAATGGTGGTTATCGTTCAAAAGTGTTCAGTCAATATTTACAGGAGCGCTCGAAAGGATTAACCTAGGAACCGTGAGTGTGGAGGAAGAACCTTATCATCTCACGGTGCAATTTTCGGTGACAGCTGCCGATATCTGTATCACGGAAACATCGGGATTATGGAAACACGATATAAGCCCCAATAAACATAGTATTTTAGAGCGAAAGTTAGCATTTTTCCTGATGGAAAATCAATTTGATGCTTTTTTGAGTCGTATTTCTTTGGGGTCATCGCCGGTAGAATTAGATACTGTTCTAGTTAAACCGAAACCAGCATCATCAGAAAATTTAGAGAAATTGCCAGCACAAATCGAGGGAATTTATGCTTCTGTTAGTGATGATTTTCTCGAACTGGCCCAATTAGCTGAACTTGATCCCCTAAGGGATTTTACTGGGGCAAATCTCCTGGCAGCGGAATTAAGTGGTATATCCTTGGGTATGGCCAATCTCTATCAAGCTAATCTGCGCGGGGCCAATTTAACCGATGCTGATTTAAGGGAAATTAATGGCAGTCATGCTAGTTTTAGGGGAGCGGATTTAAGCGGAGCCTTATTAGCTAATGCCGATTTAAGTTATGCTGATTTTTACCGTTCTAGTTTGGCTTTAGCTAATTTAATCGGCTCCAATTTAGAAGGAGCTAATTTGGTTGAAGTCAACATCACTCAAGCGAATTTTAGCGGGGCAAAAGTGAAGGGGACAAAGTTTGCCGATAATGTGGGTATGACCGAGGAATTGCGGGAAAATTTACGCTTGCGCGGGGCTTTCTGTGATTAGTCAACTATTTAGGGTTTGCTGAAAAAGTTTGTTGGTGGGGTTAGGAGTCAGTAGCCGGTCGTCAGGAGTCAGTAGCTGGTCGTTTCAGGCTTTGTTGCCCTCTTTTTTTTGTACCAATTTATGTACTACGAGAGGGATAATGCAAGGTTTTTGAGAGTCCCAATCGGATTTTCGCAGCATGAACATCGGATTTTAACAGGTCAAAAGCCTTATTTTAAAAGGGTTTTACCATTATTCAGCAAACCCTATTCAGCCTCTAAATGACATCAAATGCCCTCACCTTTCACCGAAAATAGCGTTATTAAATAACAAAAGAAGACTAGAGATTTTCCTCGGTATCTATGCCTAATTCCCGCAGTTTAGCCGCTAATTTCGCAGCTTTTTGCTTTTCTTGCTCGACTTGGTTTTCTGCCTCTAAAACCCGATTTTCTGCCTCCACAGCCCGATTTTCTGCCTCTAAAACCCGATTTTCTGCCTGTTGTGCCGCTTCTGCGGGAGTGGGTACTAATTCCCCTTCGGGGGTAAAATAGCGCAATTGATTGGCAGATAAACCCAAATATAAGCCTAATTGTTGACTCCAGAGCCATCCCTGGGGATTGGGGGCAATCGGTTGATATTGACCGCTAATTAGGGTAAATCCTTGAAATTCTAGGCTTTCTGGGTCAAACCAAAAATAATCGGGAGTGCGAAATATATCTTGATAAATTTGTTTTTTCTCCTCTCGGTCAACTTTGGCGGTACTATCGGAGAGAATTTCGATAATTAAATTGGGATATTTGCCCTCTTCTCGCCAAACTACCCAACTTCTGCGGTTGGGGTTGGAATTTGTCCCCAAAACGACGAAAAAATCGGGACCACGAAAGAATTCTGACTTTTTCTGGTTGGGACTGTAATAGATAGTTAAATTGCCGGCGGCAAAATAATCTTCTCGCTCGCGCCACCACCATTCTAAACACTGAATTAGTAAAATAATTTGTTGTAGATGTAGGTTACTTTCCAAGGGCGGTTCATCACTCCAAAATTGGCCTTGTGGGAAGATTATCTCAGGGTTTACATGAGACTCGACTAGGGGTAAGCTTTGAGCGATAGTCATGGTTTATCCAACAGAGATAGGTCGATAACTTATTATAAATGATTGAATATACTTTTTGGATGGTTATAGCACCGGCAATTGAGTTAAAAAGTTAAAATGGGCTTAATGGCTACAATGTAAGAATATTAATAGCTCTCTGAGAGTTAAAAAATGCTAAAAACCAGCACTTTTCGAGTTTTGTAAGAGGTCTTATGAACAGAATTAACAATATTGTTTTGGTTCACGGTTTTTGGGCCGATGGTTCTAGTTATAATCAGATAACTGCCCAGTTATTAGCCGAAGGATACGCAGCAATCGCAGTGCAAAATCCTCTGACTTCTCTAGCGGATGACGTAGCTGCTACGAAAAGAATTTTAAACCGTATCGAAGGACAATGTATTCTAGTCGGTCATTCTTGGGGGGGTACGGTAATCACAGAAGCCGGCAACGATGAAAAAGTGTCTGGTTTAGTTTACATTGCAGCGCTGGCTCCCGATGCGGGGGAGTCGATGGTAGATTTGTTTAGTGAATACGAAACCCCATCACAGTATTTTCAAGAACAAGAGGGGTTTATCTGGATTTCTCAAGAGGGAATAGAGAAGATTCTCGCCAATGATTTGCCCGCCGAAAAAGCCGCTTTAATTTATGCCACCCAAACCCCAGCAGCAGCCTCTTTACTAACAGCAAAAACCACTACAACCGCCTGGAGAAATAAGCCGAACTGGTATATTGTCTCTAGTCAAGATCAAGCCGTCCCCCCAGAATTACAGTTTAATTTGGCCGAGAGAATGGGAGCAAAGACAGTGGTTTTGGCATCTGGTCACGTCCCGACTATTTCCCATGCTTCAGCGGTTTTAGAGGTGATTAGAGAAGCCTCGAATAGGGGATAAGTAAATCGCCATTTTCCCCTTAAACAATACCGGAACGTAGGGCAATTACGGCCGCTTGTACTCGGTCGTCCACGGCTAATTTATTCATAATTCCCCGCACATGGGTTTTAATCGTATTGGTACTTAAATAAAGTTGTTCGGCGATTTCAGCGTTACTTTTGCCCTCAACAATTAACTTTAAAACCTCCATTTCTCGCTCTGATAAAAGTGCTAGATTGGGATTAGGTTGCACTGCCGGTGCTTTGAGATTATCCATGACTAAACGGGCAATTTGGGGGTCTAAATAGGTGGCCCCATCCTTGGCCGCTTCAATGGCGGCCAAAAGGCGATCGAGACTGGCTCCCTTGATACAATAGGCATCAGCACCACTAGCCAGAGCTGCGATCACTTCCTGCTGGAGAGTGTGGGAAGTGAGCATGACCACATGAACATTAGCTAAACCCTCCTTAATCTGTTTAGTTGCCGCAATGCCATCGAGACGGGGTAAACCGATGTCCATGACCACTAAATCCGGCCGTAGGGATAGGGCTAATTGTACCCCCGCTAGACCATCACTAGCTTGACCAACAATCTCAAAATCCGGCTGTTCACTGAGCGCTTGTTCTAAACCTAACTGCATTAAAGGATCGTCTTCAACAATTAAAATCCGCATGATCTTTGATTCCTAACGGGAAAATGTACGGTTTTCACCCATCTGCATGAGGCAGAACTACTCCTAGTTTAGGCAATCTGGAAATAGATTAACAGTGACCAGTGACCAGTGATAACTGAAAATGCTACGGATTTCATCATATCGGTCTAAAATTGTGCTTGTTGCCCTAGTTTATCTGGGTGTTGGTTGGCTAGGCTATCTCTGCTTAAATTTAGGGTCGCGACCTGCCCCGATTTGGATGAGTGCTGGTATTGGCTTAACTGCTGTTTTTTTAGGGGGAAAAAGGCTAGTTTTAGGCGTTTTTATCGGGGATTTGCTTCTTACCTTCTTTTTAGGGGCCAGTTGGCCCATAGCTCTATTTTCGGCGATCGGTAGCAGTTTATCGGCTCTGTTAGGGGCGCAATTCTTGCATTATCTGAGATTTTCCGCCACTTTACAGCGCATTCGCGATATTCTTTTACTGGTATTTTTAGCGGCTTTATTAGCCTCGGCAGTTAATGCCACTATCGATACTTTTGCCCGTAGTTGGCTAAATACTTGGGATTGGCGGCAATTTGGACAGTCTTGGGGCATGATCTGGCTCGGAGATAGTACGGGGATATTAATGACCACGCCGCTGCTGTTGCGTTTTTTCTTCAATCATCACTCCCTGCGAGAACCACGGCAACCCCAACGCCTTGGCGAGGCCTTACTTTGTCTGAGTTTGCTAACGGTGGTGACTTCCGTGGTTTTTGGTGATCAACCAAATTTTCTTAACCCCGATTGGAGTATGGTGCAGTACCTCGAATATCTGCCTTTTCCTTTTGTGGTTTGGGCCGCCATGCGTTTTCAGACTTGGGGAGCGGTAATAGCGAATTTTTTAGTATCTATTTTAGCTTTGATGGGATTGGCCAGGGGAATCAGTCCTTTTATCCTACAGGCTCCCGATTATACCAGAGGTGTCTTGATCTTACAAATCTTTTTAGTCATTGTCATGTCAACTTCTCTGTTTTTATCGGCGGCGATTAGCGAAAGACAACAGATCGATCGAGCTTTAAATGAAACTTTAGAAAGAGAACATTTAGTAACACAAGTTGCTTTAAAAGTCCATCAATCTTTAGATATAGATCAGGTTTTAAATACCATTGTTGAGGAAATCAGAAATTTTCTCGATGCCGATCAAGTCTATATCGGTCACTGTCAAGAGGGGGGTTGGTCTAAGGTAATCGCTGAGTCCCGTCGTCCCGAGATTCCCTCGCTGATGGGTTGGTTTCCCGAACCAGAATTACTGGAAGAATTGGGACAATTATTTTCTTTAGATAAGTTAATTATTGCTGATAATACCGCTAAGGTGCAAACTCTGCCCACTCTCAAGGGTTATTACGAATACCTGCAAGTTAAATCCTCTTTAGTTTTACCTCTAACGGTTAATAATCAACATTTAGGCGCTTTAGTTGTCCATCAATATTCCCATCCTCGTCATTGGCAAAAAAGCGAGGTCAAATTATTAGAACAGTTAGCCACCCAAGTTTGTATTGCTATCGGCCAAGCGCAACTATATCAGAGGGTGCAAAGCTTGAATAATAATTTAGAACGGGAAGTGGCAGCAAGAACCCTGGAACTGCGGGAGAAAGTCCGGGAAATTCAGCGTTTATACGAAATGAAAACGGTTTTTTTACAGGCAGTATCCCACGATCTTCGCACTTCGATTATGGGATTAGTGATGTTATTAAAAAATTTCCAGTGTCGGCAAACAGAAAAAGTAACTATCTCGCGAGCAATGCTCGATCAGGTGGTGCGTAGTTGCGATCGACAATTAACTTTAATTAATGCTTTATCAGAAAATCATTTTGCTGAAGAACGGCCTTTAATCTTGCATCGTCAACCTCTATCTCTAAAAAAACAGGTGGAAATTTGGCTGAAAGATTGGCAAAAAGATTTTGATTTATATCAAGCTACGTTTATTAATCTTCTCCCCGATAACTTACCCGCTATTGATGCCGATCCTTGTCAGCTAAGAAGTGTTTTTGAGCAATTATTAAATAATGCCTTAAAACATAATCCTCCACCAATTCAATTAGCTTTAGATGCTCGTATTGACCAAGATATGCTCTACTGCACTTTAAGCGATAATGGCATTGGCATGGATGAGGAACAATGTCAACATCTTTTCCATTTATATGTAAGAAATCTTCATAATCAACACCTAACGGGAATCGGTTTAGGTTCCTACCAATGTCGGCAAATAATCGAGGCTCACTCTGGGAGAATTGGGGTAAAAAGTACCCCACAGGTTGGCTCACAATTTTGGTTTACTTTACCCATTGCCTATCAAAATTCTAGATTAATTAAACCGGAGTTAGTCAACAGTAATCAGTGATTTTTTAACAGGATCAAGATAATTATGCTTACCCGTCAATCTGGGATTAGATTTGCTTTAGGTTTATTGATTATTTTCAATATTTTCTATTTTGTCCATCTCGCCTACTATAGTTATGTTTGGCACGATGAATCTTTGGTCTTACTCCATCTTTCTGGTAACACACCCGAACAGTTAATTAACTATATGTTCGATGGACAAATTAAATCTACAGAACAACTCTGGCAATTTCAAGGGGTTAATTCCGTGAAAGGTTTTCCTGATACCTTAGCCTCTCTTTATACTAGCTCGAATTACGATCTACCTCTCTATTACAGTTTCCTCTGGTTTTTTGCAAGATTATTGGGCAATTCTTATCTAGTCTTAAGGGGATTTTCAGTAATTATTTGGTTTGGTATTTTATGGAGTTTTTACCATTTAGCTTTGACTTTATTTAAAAATAAAAACGCCGCTTTAATTGCCGCTACACTTATCTTCTTTTCCCCGCGTTTTACTGGTTATGCTCTGGGAATTTGGGAATACGGACTATATGTTTTATTTTCGATACTTTCTAGCTGGTTATTTCTCAAAGCTATTGATTCCTCGCAACCGAAAAAAGATTGGTTTTTCTATAGTTTATCCCTAATCGCTGGTTTATATACCCATGTTTTCTTTATCTTTGTTCTAGTAGTTCATAGCCTATATTTTCTGTTGCAGCTGAATTCTTTTAACTCTTTAACCAAAAAATACTATAGCATCAGCTTACTTGCTTCCCTAGGTATTTATTCAATTTGGTTAACCCGGATTTTTACCAGTCGATTTACTGTCTTTGGATGGTCAAAAGGCAGTTTACCCCTAGAGGTACTTTGGCAAAGATGGGTAAGAATGATCGCTCGTTTATTTTATAATTTCAGTTTAGCCAATCCCACCATCAACCCTATTATTGAATACTGCCTAATTATCCTCGTCATCATCTCCTTTATTTATCTGGGCAAAAAAGCCGATAAAAAAGTTTTTACCCTGATTATTCTCCTGACAATTATCCCCTTTTTCTCTCTTTTAGCTTGGGATCTAATCAGAGGATTTCGCTACACGGCTGTGGGCAGATTTTACTTACCGAGTTTTCTCGGTATGCTGCTGGCAGTTACCTTTTTACTAAGCAACGGATTACAGCAGCGCCAAGGCTGGGCAAAAATTCTCTTAATATTATTGCTAGTTTTCGGATTAATTGCCAAAATTCCCTATCCACCCCCGGCAGCTAGATATGTGGGTTATGGTAGTAATATTCCCAACGCTTATACAATGATTAATCGCAGTCAAAAACCTCTAATTATTTCAGAACATTGGTTAGATACCTTGCCCCTTATCCATACTACTGATGCTAAGACAAAGTATTTATTTGTTCAGTCGAACCCTAGAGTTTCCATCCCCTCCTTAAAAAATCAATTTACCGATATTTATCTCCTCAATCCTTCCCCCAGTCTCAGACAATATTTAGATGACCAGTCTATACAATTATCCCCTACGGAAAATCCAGCCTTTTGGCGAATTGATTAAAAAGCCATTGACCCCCCTTGCCAAAACAGACCACAACCTGATAGACTCAATGAACCAAGGCTTCAGGGAATAGGATTGGGCAGTTCATCCCTAAGAGGGATTGACTTTTACCAAGTTTTATGCTTGCTCAACTGGAGAGTCCCCGAAATCTGGTGATTAAGAGTTTTAGCCTCTTGGCTACCGAACTGACTAAGCAGACCTAACAAATTCAACTGTATGATACCGAGTCAAGACATCGGCGAGGCAGTAGATTCAGTCAGAAAAACTGACGCACAAGACTTCTCTAATTTAATGCCTAGACCTGGCTGGCAACAAGTGGCGGGTTTAGGTAGAGACTGTTTTTGGTATTGAACCCCGATTCTTTTCGTTCTTTACCGGTTTTAGTGATTGCCAATAGGGATTTTAAGCCCGTAATTGGTTGAAAATTTCTATTTATTCGCAAAAATTCCCAGTCGTTCCCTGTACTAATCCTAGAGATCGACTTCATGATCAGTAATTTTCCCCAACCAATTCTCTGGAAATCACCTTCCAGAACAATTTAGTTATTTTATGAGTAGCAATGCCTTAACCAATCGTGAACATCTAATCGAACTGTATAATCGAGGTGAACGCAACTTTGCGGAAGTCAGACTTAGCGGAGTCAATTTAAAGAGACAGTGTTTAAACCAGATTAACCTAAGTCATAGTTACTTAAAACGAGCCAATTTAGCCGAAGCTTGTTTAATTAACGCTAATTTCAAGGACGCTTGCCTCGAAGAAGTTAATTTCAGCAAAGCTTGTCTTATCGATGCTAACCTGACTAAAGCCGACCTTTCTGGGGCAAATTTGCACCAAAGTCAACTAAGCGGCGCAATTTTGAGTAATACTGTTCTGAAAAAGGCTGATTTAAGTTCTGCCTGTTTAATTCACAGTAGCTTACTTTTTGCTCAACTGTTCAAAGCGAATCTCGAAGCCGCTAATCTCACCTCAGCCACTTTAACCCATGCCATGGCGGGGAAAGCTAACCTAAAACGGGCTATTCTCACTCGTGCTATTCTTAGCTCTGCTAATCTTAGCCATGCTAACTTAAAAGAGGCTAACCTAATTCGAGCCTATCTCTATCAAGCTAATCTGGAAAACTGCCATCTTCAATACGCCGACCTCAGCTATGCCGATTTGCGCGGGGCGGATTTACGGGGGGCGGATTTACGTTATGCTAACCTCGAAGGTGCTAATCTGACGGGAGCTAACCTCAATTGTAGCGATTTTGAGGGAGCTAACTTAACTGGAGCCGATTTAAGCAAAACTGACGCTAATAAAGCCAATTTTCGCCAAGCTAACTTAACCGGTTGTAATCTGCTCGGCGCTAATTTAGCCTCCGCTAACCTTTCCGGTGCTAATCTACACCAAGCGGGATTACTCTTGAGTTATTTAGTGGGAAGCAATCTTAAACGAGCTAATCTCAAACAAGCTAACTTAATTGGGGCGATTTTAACCGAAAATAATCTTCTTTCTGCTTCCCTCGAAGAAACTATTCTTCCTAACGGTAGTCGCGGTAATCTCCTTTCCTAATATAGCAATTTCCATAGTTGTGAGGTACAGAGTCTTAGGTTTTGAGGAGTCAGGAGTTAAGATTTTGGTGTACCTCATGAGATTGGGAAACGCTATATTCCTAGAAAAACCTGGTTGTAGAGACTTTTCTGCCGAGGTTTCTATAACCGTGGGGAGTGGGGAGACCACTTCGTGCGCGTTGCGGGGGGGAGATGGGAGAATAACTAGGGTCTGCTGAAAAAGTTTTTGCCGCAAACCCTATGATAGTTTTCTAAAAAAATACCTAACCAAATTTTTGGCTAGGTATCTATCAATTTACTTCCTTTGTCGAAAATGTTGCCAGATAATTTAACCAACACCAATTAATGAACCCTGCAATTTAACATCTTCGCTACCCTTGGATATATCGGCTAATTGACTGATATTTTCTAACTCAATTGGAGCAGTTCGTTTAATTAAACCAGTTAAAACTTTACCCGGTCCCACTTCGATCACTTTTTCCACACCCACATCCAGCAATTTTAACATAATTTCTCGCCATCTTACGGAGCTAGTCATCTGCTGAATGAGATAACTTTTTAATTCCTCCGCATCGTTGATCGGTTGGCTAGGATTAACATTAGAAATCACAGGAACTTTTGCAGACCGAAAATTAACTAATTCTAAAATCTGCTGAAACTGAATAGCAGCATTTTCCATCAAGGGAGAGTGAAAAGCACCAGATACTTTTAACTGCATAACCCGCTTAACTTTCACTTGACCTAATACCAAATCCACCGCTTCAGGAGTCCCAGAAATCACCACTTGTTCGGCACTATTATCATTAGCAATAACTACATTTTCCGTCTGATTAATCACTGTCTCTAGACTGGTGCGATCGAATTTCATTAAGGCGGCCATTTTACCACCTTCGGCCGCATCCATCAAACGGGAACGGTTTTGAACTAGATTTAATCCTGTTTCAAAATTAAACACCCGGGCCGCATACAAAGCCGAATATTCACCAAGACTATGACCGGCAACTAGATCGGGAAAATGACCTTTTTCTTGCAACAAATCCGCTAAAATACTCTCCACCACAAATAAACAAGGTTGGGTATAAAGAGTGCGAGATAGGGTTTCTTCATCCCCTTGACATTTTTCCAGGACTGACCAACCGAGGATTTTTGCTGCTATTTTTAATCTCTCTTGGCCAAGCGCACTTTCCGCTAAATCTCCAATCATTCCTAACGCTTGCGATCCTTGTCCCGGGAATATCCACGCTGTTTTCATAAGTTCTTAAAATAGATAGATAGATGTGTTTGGGTCAGTTATCAGTTATCAGTTATCAGTTATCAGATGTGAGTTTTTAGTTTACTGTTTACTGGTTACTGTTTACTGATCACTGGTTACTGGTTACTGATCACTGAATTAATCTCCCCAACGGAAGATAATCCCACCCCAAGTTAAACCGGCACCAAAGCCAGAAGAAGCAATAATATCACCTTTTTTGACCTTACCACTCCTGACAGCTTCATCGAGGGCTAGAGGAATCGAGGCTGCGGAAGTGTTGCCATACTCGCTGAGATTGCTGATCACTTTTTCCGGAGGCAGTTTCAGGCGCTCGCTCACCGCGTCCATAATTCTTTGATTAGCTTGGTGCAAAACTAGCCAATCGATGTCACTGGTGGTTAAATTAGCCCGATAGAGAGCTTTTTCGATGACCTCTGGCACTTTCGCCACGGCAAAACGATAGACTTCCCGTCCGTTCATCCTTAGGGGCTTATAGGTCCCTTTTTGAACCCTTACCCCCTGCTTAAGGGGCAATTCTTCCCCCTGATAGGCGAGATTGAGAGAACCATTCTGGCTGCCGTCGCTATGGAGTTCAAAACCGAGAATGTTATCTTTTGTATCATTTGCTTGACAAACCACCGCCCCTGCCCCATCTCCAAAGAGGACACAGGTAGCGCGATCGTTCCAATCCACCCAACGGGAGAGAACATCGGCCCCGATAACCAAGACATTGCGGTAAGTACCAGTACGGATAAACTGGGTGGCGGTGACTAATCCCACCAGAAAACCCGAACAGGCGGCGGTGAGATCAAAAGCGATCGCCCGATTGGCCCCGATCTGACTTTGAACTTGGGCGGCACTACCGAACAGATCATCGGGGGTAGAAGTAGCCAAGAGAATCAGATCGATGTCCCTAGGCGACACCTGAGCCATTTCCAGAGCCTTAATCGCCGCTTGGGCTGCTAATTGGCTCAAAGACACCGATTGATCCGCTAAATGGCGTTTACCGATGCCTGTACGACTTTTAATCCACTCATCGGAAGTCTCGACAATTTGGCTGAGTTCTTCATTACTGAGGAATTGCGCTGGTGTGGCCGATCCACAACCGGTCATGACGACTGCTGCCCCGAATCCGTTCAAAATATTCCCCCTTTTCAGTGATCAGTGATCAGTTATCAGTTATCAGTGGGTCAGTGATCAGTGATCAGTGATCAGTTATCAGATTTGAGTATTAAGTGAGCAGTATTAAATAGCAGTTTCCTACTGTCTTTTCACTGATTACTGATTACTTTTTACTGACCCCTTCAAGATGGCTCACAGCTTAATCTTCACCGTTCACCGACAACTTTTTTAATTGATGATGTCAGTTATCAGTTATCAGTGGGTCAGTCATCAGTAACCAGATTTGAGTATTAAGTGAGCAGTATTAAATAGCAGTTTCCTACTGTCTTTTCACTGATTACTGATTACTGTTTACTGATAACAGCAAAAGGCTGACGGCTTAATCTTCACCGTTCACCGACAACTCTTTTAATTGATGATGGTGGTCATTGTAGGCTTGAATGCGCTCAGAAACGCGATTATCAACGGCATTTTTTGCCTGTCGGATAGCGTTAAAAATTGAAGGCGCTTGGGAACTGCCGTGACTGATCACACAGACCCCATCGACTCCAAATAACAGCGCACCACCGTGTTCCGCGTGATCCATGCGTTGTTTAATCTGTTTAAGATTGGGTTTAATTAAAGCCGTCCCGACTTTACCCTGTATCCCTCTAGGTAATTCCTCTTTGAGAATTTGTAGGATAACTCCTCCCACCGCTTCGGCAAATTTTAACAGGACATTACCGACAAAACCATCGCAGACGATCACATCGAATTGTCCCGATAGTACATCCCGGCCCTCAGCATTGCCGATAAAGGGAATTTGCTGGTTATTTTCTAATAATTCGTAGGTTTTTAGGGCGAGATCGTCACCTTTGCTGGGTTCTTCGCCGATATTGAGCAAACCGACTTTCGGATCTTCAACCCCCATAACGTATTTACTGTAAATTGTCCCCATTAGGGCAAACTGCTCTAAATATTTGGGTTTACAGTCCACATTCGCCCCGACATCGAGGATAATCACCGATTTACCCGCCAACATCGTCGGCAGCACCGCACCGATCGCTGGGCGATCAATTCCTTTTAAACGACCTAAACGCAGTAACGCCGCCGCCATGGCTGCCCCGGAGTGACCGGCGGCCACCACTGCATCGGCGCGATTTTGTTTGACTAAATCCATGGCCACATTAATCGAGGCCGCTGGTTTGCGACGGATAGCGGTGATCGGCTCTTCGTCCATGGCCACCACTTCCTCTGCGTGAACGATCGTGAGATTCTTGGGACGGGGATGATGCTGGAAATAAGCCTCAATCCGTTCAGAATCGCCGACTAATAATACTTCTACATCTAATTCTTCGGAAGCTCGCATCGATCCCGCGATAATCTCGTTGGGAGCGTAGTCACCTCCCATCGCATCTACCGCGATTCTTGCCCGATTTAATGCCGTTTCTGCCATTGAGTCAGTGGGATAGAAATCTTTAATAAGTTGAGCGGCAGCTCTTGACAAAAGCTGGCCGATCGAGGATTAGTGTTTTCTGATCGAGCAATTGTTAAAAATTACCAATCATCTCTATACAATAAGGCATCATTGCGATTAAGGAAAAGATGTTCTCAGTTTTTAATTTGGCAGTTTTCGGCTTTCTCTTCGGTTGGCTGGGGGGGCAATCTCAACCGATCGCCAATATTCCCCTAATTTCTTGGCAAAATCAGCCTATTTTTGACCTTCCCACCGCTCCCGATCCCCAGGTGGCGGCGATCGTGGCCGATTATCTGCAAGACTTGACTAAAAAAGGTTTAAACTCTAGTCAACAACGGGTCTTAATTGAGACGGAATGGGCTGATTTAGCCGATCATCAGGGTAATCTGCCCGCTTCGGGGGCTTCTTTAACTAAAATCGCCACTACTCTCGCCGCCGTGGAAACCTGGCCCCTCGATCATCGTTTTGCTACTCGTTTTTACACAACGGGAGAGGTAAAAAACGGGGTGTTAGAGGGAGATTTAATTATTGAAGGGCAAGGGGATCCTCTCTTTGTCTGGGAAGAAGCGATCGCAGTGGGCAATGGCCTCGATCAATTAGGCATCCGTCAGGTCAAAGGCGATCTGATCGTTACGGGTAAATTCGCCATGAATTTTCAAACCGATCCCCTCAAAGCGGGAGAATTGCTGAAAATTGGGCTTGATCAATCGAAATGGTCAAAAGAAACCCAAAAAGCTTTTCAGAGCCTTCCTAGCGGCACACAAGCCCCACAGGTGAAGATTTTGGGCATGGTTCGAGCCAGTCAAATTCGCCCCGAAAATGCCCGATTATTGTTGGGTCATCAGTCCTTAACTTTAACGGAACTGTTGCGTCAGATGAATATTTATAGTAATAACGTCATGTCAGAAATGTTAGCGGAGTTGCTCGGCGGCCCCGCGGCAGTGGACGCAATTAATACTAAAATTACCGGGGTAGGAGAGGAGGAAATTCAATTAATTAATGGTTCGGGATTGGGTGTAGAAAATCGCTTGTCTCCCCGGGCAGTTATTGAGATTCTCAAGGCCTTGGATCGCAAGTTAGCCAATCAACTGATACAAGTCGCCGATTTATTTCCGGTGGGGGGACGCGATACCAAAGGAACTATGCAGTGGCGCGCCATTCCCAAAGGAGTGGTGATTAAAACTGGAACTTTGGCCCAAGTTAGCGCTTTAGCCGGAGAAATTCCCACCCAAGAAAGGGGTAAAGTTTGGTTTGTGATTATGAATGCTGGTAGTAGCAATATCGAGGGATTCAGAAATCAGCAGGATCGGGTGTTACAAGCTTTAGATCAGCACTGGCAAATTCTCCCGGAAGCCACTAAAGGATCGATTTCTGAAAGAGCCTTTCTAGGTGATCCCAGTCGGGTAAGTCAGGGTTTCTAAGGGGTTGATATCAACTTGACAATCAAATTTAGTTTGGTGGTGAGGAACTTTAGCAAGGTCTTATATTAGAACTCTTGCAAATTAATTATATGTTATAATGATGGGTTAACTAATTTTCCCCAAAAAATTAGTTAATCAGTACATTTGTCCTGAATGAAAACTTGAAGTTTAACTTTTAACTCAAAACTCTTTAGAGCTGCTTTAATTTGGTTATCAAAACCTCTTTATTTAAGCGGCACAAACTATCT
>NZ_JACJSW010000147.1:0-28102 GCF_014698375.1 Microcystis flos-aquae FACHB-1344
TGTCAACATATCAGCTATGTACACTGGTTTAGGAAAATTGTCTATTCAATCTGAAAAATGGCGTTCTGGGGTTGTCATGTTCTTAAATGTAAAGTTTTGTTACGAGATTCAACATTTCTGCATTACTATCTGAATATTTGGTTGTACTGGCTTCTTCAAAAAATATATTAATTCCCTCTGACCATTCAGCTTTTAACTCTGAGTCATCTACTTGCTCTAATAGATTATTACTAAGAGATTGAAGTTCTTGCAGCTGCGTTTTGACATGAGGTGCTTTCGCATAAATTCTTCCCCAAGTGGCCAAAAAATCAAAAGTTTGTTCGGCAATTAAAGGGGTTCCGTCCGCAAGACTAACTTTAAAAAAAGCGTCGAGGGCAGGGGCAAGAAGCGCAAAAATTGGTAATTCCCAACTATTGACAGAAGCGGTAAGAACAAGTAGGCTGATTCTAGATGGACTATCAGGGGGAATACTATTGCGAGATAAAATTGACGCAATAAATAACCAAACAACCTCATTGTTAATCTCGCTGTCATTCTGTAGAAGCTTACGTCCCAATACCCCTAAGCCGATTTCTGAAGCTTTGATCGATCCCAGTGCCAACAGAGCGGCAAACTCTCTAACATGACTATCCACCCTTCTCAGATTGCCGAAAGCTCTATCAATTTCTTCTCTAGCGTTATCACTATCGCCAGAGTCTAAAAATTGTTGCACTCTTCTAAGCATCGTTGTCATTCTGTTTGGGGCGAAGGGATAAAGGTAAGACCACTGCGAATTTCAATATCTACACGGGCGTTTTTAGTTTTACGTTTAGAATCCTGAAATGAGTGCGGTTGTGCCTCTGGAGTGACACCACCTTGCTCACTAGCATTTGTAACAAAGCGTTCAGCTTTTCTAAAAGCTTGTTTCCGTTCCTCTCGTTGAAATTCATTGCATTGCCCTTTAATATTAGCAAGAAATAATAATCCTTCTTCAGCAGTAACAGGATTTTTTCTTGCCCAAGAACAACTGTATCCACCCTCTTGCTGGATATCGTCTCCTTGAGCTTGTACCCTCCCACGATAAGGTTCTGACGAACTCGACATATTAAATGTTCAAATTTATTCATTTAAGACAATTATATAGTAATTATCAGCAAAAGTATCAAACAAAGCCCAAATACTTGATTAGAATCAATTATCAAAAGTTTAGCTATAAAATTATGTAGAATGCTTTCGACGACGTACTGGGAAATTACCTGACAAAAAAAAGTTGATAGAACCAAAACGGTCTATCAACTCTTAAAGTTATCTATTCAAGAACTAAAAATTAACGTTCCTGAAAGACAATTTTTTTGTCCAGGGAAGGACGGTTATTCGACTTAGAGGGGTACTTACTACCACCACTGCGGGGAGTTTTATTAATCACCGGTTTACTGCTCGTCGGTGCGGGAACTTCCCAATCAGTTTTCATCCACTGGGGACAATTTTGATCGTAGATCATTTGCAGGGCAGCCGCCGCGATCGCTTGGGGATCGTATTCTTCACTTAAATCCCGCACTAAAGGCAAGAAAGAAGCCATACGTTCCCCTGATAAAGCCTCTTTTAGCTGATTTTGCAGCTTGGCTAGGCGTTTTGCTTCTACTTCGGTGCGGCTAGGAATGGGACTAGATTCCAGACGTTGACGCAGACGCTGTTCAATCTGACGCAACAAACGCCGATCGATCGGTTCTACTAAAGATATAGCAGTTCCCGTTTTACCGGCGCGGCCCGTGCGGCCAATGCGGTGAATATAGGTTTCGGCATTATCCGGCAGATCATAGTTAATAACGTGGCTGAGATTTTCCACATCTAGACCGCGGGCTGCGATATCCGTGGCTACCACTAATTTAATTTTGCCCTCGCGGAAACGTTGCACCAGTCGTTCCCGTTGCACTTGGCTTAAGTTACCGTGGTATTCATCCACCGTTTGCCCCGCTTCTTGCAGTTTGCTGGTTAATTCGGCCGCGGTTTGCTTGGTGCGGACGAAAATAATCGCCGATTCTAGGGGTTCGATCTCTAACAGGGGTTGCAGGACTTTTAATTTCGTCCAACCGCGAGGGATCAGATAAATTTTCTGCTCGATCTTAGCAGGAGCGGCCTGGGGTTGAGAAACCGTCACAGAAACGGGAGATTTCAAGAAATTAGCGATTAAATCGCGGATTTCCCGGGGCATAGTTGCCGAGAAACAGGCGGTTTGACGGGTGGAGGGGGATGCTTGCAGAATTTTCTTAACATCATCGATAAAACCCATACTGAGCATTTCGTCCGCTTCATCGAGGACTACCCAGTTTAGGGATTCTAGATGGAGTTTTTTGCGATCGAGCAGATCGATTACCCGGCCGGGAGTCCCGACCACAATCTGGACACCTTTTTCCAGACTGCGGATCTGACGTTCCATGGATTGACCACCACAGACTGTCAGGATAAAGAGACGACGATCATCAGAGAAATCTTTGATGGCGCTGGCCACCTGTTGGGCTAATTCCCGGGTGGGGGTGAGGATTAAAGCTTGAACGTTAGGATTTTTGGTGTCCATGCGTTCCAGTAAAGGCAGGGAATAGGCGGCGGTTTTGCCGGTTCCCGTTTGTGACATTCCTACCATGTCATGCCCTTCTAGAAGGAGAGGGATGGCTTTGGTTTGAATTTCCGTGGGGGTGGTGAATCCAAGCGTTTCTAGGTGTTGAAGACGGCTATCGGATAAACCTAAATTGTTGAAACCAGTGGTCATAGGGATTGTTTTGTGGGAATTAAATAAGAAAAATGGAAAAATTAGACTATTTCGCCGTAGAGATCGTAGGTATCGGCCGCAGTGATTCGGACCTGTACGATCGCACCTAGAATCGCCTCCCCTGTCACATAAACCAAGCCATCCACTTCCGGGGAAAAACGAGCGGAGCGCCCGATTAATTCTCCTGTTTCTGGGTTTTCCTGTTCGATGAGAACATCGACAGTTTGACCGATATAAGCTTGATTTTTGCGTTCCGAGATCGGTTGCTGAGTTAACATCAACCTTTCGCGGCGTTCGTCCATAATTGCCTGTGGCACTGGATCGGGCAGGTCAAAAGCGGCTGTACCTTCTTCGGCGGAGAAGGTAAACACCCCGACGTGATCGAACTCATGACGCTTGACAAATTCCAGCAGATGGCTGAAATGTTCCTCGGTTTCTCCGGGGAAACCGACGATAAAAGTCGTTCGTAAAACCGCGTTCGGGATAGCTTGCTTGATCCGCTCGATAATGCCATCGTTGACTCGTCCTTGCCAGGGACGGTTCATCGCCCGCAGGATGTCGGGATGGGAATGTTGTAGCGGCAAGTCTAGATAGGGTAAAACATTCGGGCTCTCTCGGATCGCTTCGATAACCTTTGGCGTTAACCCGGTCGGGTAAGCGTAGTGAACGCGAATCCAAGGTATATCGACTTCTGCCAGCGCTCGCAAGAGTTCCGCTAATTTGGGTTCGCCATATAAGTCTAACCCATAATTGGTTGTTATTTGCGAAATGAGAATTAATTCTTGCACCCCTTGGCTGGCCAATTGTCGCGCTTCGGCCACAATGGACTCGATCGATCTCGATCGCTGATCGCCGCGCAGCTGGGGAATAATACAGAAAGCACAGCGATAATCGCAGCCTTCGGCCACCCGCAGATAGGCGACTCCCTCGCTGGTGGTGCGATAACGGGGCAGATTTTCATCGGCGATAAAAGTGGGATCGGTGCTGACTTCTTTGACTCGTTCTCCCGTCTCTACCCGTTCGACGATCTCGACAATTTTCTGATAATCCCCTGTGCCGACAATGGCCACGGCTTCCGGCAATTCCGTCAGGAGTTCATCTTGGAAATGTTGGGCCATACAGCCGGAGATAATAATTTTTTTATTAGCTTCCGCCAGTTCCACGAGGGTGCGAACGGATTCTTCTCTAGCTGCTTGAATGAAACTACAGGTATTAACGATAACGTAATCGGCCAACTCCTCGTCATTATCTACGGGATAGCCGGCCTTGGCCAGCAGTCCTAACATATGCTCGGAGTCGATCCGGTTTTTCTCACAGCCTAGGTGTGAGATGGCGATGGTTGGCTTATTGCCCATGCGATCGAGTATCAACCAAATCTTAAACTTCTCTTTTAATGTTAAGACATTGTGAACTACTCTCAACGGATTTGAGAGCTTCCTGCTTCAATGGGATGCGCTTTCTACCTCGAAAGATAGCAAGTCTTACCTTCCCTCACCTTGCAGGAGTCCTAGTTCCTAAGACCTACACTTTTTCTTGCAACACTACCCCCCGAAGCTCGGTTATCGCTTAAGGAATAGTGGTCAAGACCCGTTTATGATAACATAGTTTTTTGGAATTGTCTATATACAAAGTCAGCATTGATGAGGGGAACTGTGGGGCGAATTACTTCGCCCCTTGAAAAGCCCCGTCCCATCGCACTAAGCGCATCGGGACGAATGCTGGCACTAAGTTAAAATAATTTCCCCCCCGTGGAACCGTGGGTAGGCCTTCACCCTGTTAAAATGGGTGAGCGGCGCATGGTTGGGGACGCTAAGAGTAGTATACGCTGTGAACTTAATTGCAACTTTCAAGACAAAAAACCCGATTATTGGCGTGGTTCATCTCGCCCCCCTGCCCACTTCCCCCCGTTGGGGTGGCAGTCTCAAGACGGTGATCGAGCGGGCTGAACAGGAGGCGACGGCTTTGGCTGCCGGTGGTGTTGATGGTTTGATTATCGAGAATTTTTTTGATGCCCCCTTTACTAAGCAACAGGTGGATCCCGCCGTGGTTAGTGCCATGACTTTAATTGTCGATCGCATTAAAAATCTGGTGGTCCTACCGATTGGTCTTAATGTTCTCCGCAATGATGCCCATAGTGCCTTAGCGATCGCTACCTGTGTTAATGCCCAATTTATTCGGGTTAATGTGCTAACGGGGGTTATGGCCACCGATCAGGGCATTATTGAGGGTCAGGCCCACGAACTCCTGCGTTATCGCCGCGAATTGGGGTCTGAGGTCAAAATTTTAGCGGATGTTTTGGTTAAACACGCCCGCCCCTTGGGAACCCCTAATCTGACTACGGCAGTGCAAGATACGATCGAACGGGGACTAGCAGACGGGGTGATCCTCTCCGGTTGGGCTACCGGTAGCCCCCCCAGTTTTGAGGATTTGGAACTGGCAGTGGCGGCGGCCAAGGGAACGCCGGTTTTTATCGGCAGCGGGGCTGATTTGGACAATATCGGGCGGTTACTGCCGGCTGCTGATGGGGTGATCGTGGCTAGTTCCCTCAAGCGTCATGGCAAAATTACTGAACCGGTGGATCCGATTCGGGTGTCGCAATTTGTGGAAACGGCCCGGCAGATCAACGATCAAAAGGCAAAAATTAATAATTCTCTCCCTTCTTTGCCTCTGTCCACATAACCCCTTGCTAGAATGGCGGATAGTTTCAGGGGATAAGCTAAACGGCGCTTAACCTGCATGATCCAACAGCTATAACCCTTTTGGAGTCTATATCGGTGATCCGAAGTAAAAGCCGTTTAGCTTAGCTATCCTAAGTTTTTAGGAATTGAAAACGTCCTAATTAACACAATATGGTTAGGGAATTTTTCCTTTCGACAAAGTACATTTCGATTTACCTCCTGACTCCTGAATTCTGCTGTAATTTAATCTAAATAATATTATGCGTCGTCGTTCTGTACCTTGGATTCATCGCTACTCCCGGCCCCTAATTGGGGGCGTTTCGATCGTGGGGGCGATTCTGACCGGCTATTTAACCATTACCAAACTGACGGGAGGGGCTGCAGCCTGTACCGCTGGGGCTAGTGATGGGGCTGGTTGTAGTGGTGTTCTTAATAGTCCCTACGCTACGGTTTTCGGGCTGCCCTTGAGTTTGTTCGGTTTTTTGGCCTATATTGCCATGGCGGTTTTTGCCCTCAGCCCTCTATTTATTAATGGGGAAACTCAGAAAAATCTCCGCAAAAGTTTAGAAAATAATACTTGGTTATTGCTGTTAGCGGGGGCGACGGCGATGGCGGTATTTAGTGGTTATTTAATGTATATTCTAGCCACGGAATTAAAGGAATTGTGTCCCTACTGCATCACTTCGGCTTTGTTCGCTTTAACCTTATTAATTCTCACAATTGTTGGTCGCGAATGGGAAGGTTTAGGACAAATTATACTGCCGATGGTTGTGGTGGCGATGATTACTTTTGTGGGAACTTTAGCGGTTTATGCGGGAGTAAATTCCCCGACGGTGGCAGGAGGAAAAGAAGAAATTACCCGGCCAATGACAGCGGCTAAACCTCCCTACGGTTGGGAAGTAACCACGGTTTCGGGAAAAGCAGAAATCGCCTTGGCTAAACATTTAAAAGCAATTGGTGCGAAAGAATACGGGGCTTTTTGGTGTCCCCACTGTTACGATCAAAAACAGTTATTTGGTAAGGAAGCGGGAGAAATCCTCAAAAAAGAAGGGGTTTATATCGAATGCGATCCCCAAGGGGTTAATGGTAATCCCCAAGCTTGTCGCGATGCCGGAATTAAAGGTTTCCCCACTTGGATTATTAAGGGTCAAGAATATTCGGGAACCCAAAGATTAGAGAAATTAGCGGAGATTTCTGGTTATACCGGCCCGATGAATTTTAAATATACAGTTCCGGGACGTAAGTAGGAAAATATTGAGGGGTTGAACTTTGTTCAGCCCCAACATTTTATAGTGTTTGTTCTCTAGATAAAGTAGAACTTGAATTTTGATTTTAGCAATAGAGGGAGATTGAAAGTTGCCAGATTTTGATCAACCTATACCCCAAGAAAAACTTGACATTATTGAGAAAACTAGAGCCAATTTATTTACTTGGCGAGGTCAGTTTTCACCCCAACTGATAGAGACTATTTTAAGTTTCTATTGCCCATCTAATTCGGTCATTCTCGATCCTTTTGTGGGTAGCGGAACTGTTTTGCTAGAGGCAAGTTATTTATCCCTAGAAGCTTATGGATTTGAGATTAATCCCGCTGCTTATATCATGAGTCGTACCTATGAATTTATCAATGATTCTCAAAAAAAAGAAGTTCTTAAAAACCTGAGAAATATCCTCGATCAAGAATTTCCTTTGAGAATTTTTGAAGTCAGTGACCAAGTAGAAAATTTAGTAGATAAATTGCAAAATACTAGGAATATGCTACCAGATCGGTCAAAGGTTTTATTTGATGCTTTGGTAATCATTCTTGATGTGTGTAACAATAAAATTACTCAGGAATTTATTCAGAAAAAATTTTTACATCTTAGCAATATAATTACTAAGCTACCTTACTCTCAAAAGCGGATCAGGGTTGGATTATCTGATGCTCGTTCTCTCCCACTAAAAAATAATCAGATAGATTTTGTTGTGACTTCTCCACCCTATATAAATGTTTTTAATTACCATCAAAATTATCGTCAATCTGCTGAAATCTTAGGATGGGATTTACTCAAGATAGCCAAGTCAGAAATTGGTTCTAATAGAGCAAATAGGAGTAATCGTTTCTACACTGTAGTACAATACTGTTTAGATATGGGTGACATTTTAAAGGAACTGGCAAGAGTCAGCAAGCAGCAAGCAAGAATTGTTTTAATTGTAGGACAAGAATCTAACGTTCTTGGCGTACCTTTTTATAATGCTGATATTATTGAAAAAATAGGTGTCAAAACCAAGCTATTCCAGAAAGTATTAAGACAAAAAAGAAAATTTAAGAATAAATTTGGTAAAGTTATTATAGAGGATATAATTAATTTTATTAACTTAAATAATCAAGTTAGCCAAGAGGTAATAGAACAAATTTCTAGAGAGGTAGCATTAGAGGTATTGGAAAGCAGTAGGCTGTTTGTATCTTCAGAAAACCAGCTATGTTTAGAATCAGCAATTGCCAAAGTCAATAATATTCAAAAAACACCAATTTTAGATAAGAGATTATATATTGACCTTTGAACATCAACAAAAATACATGAACGAATTTTCCCGTCCTCACTACACAAAACTAACTGCCTGTCTTAACAATCCTCGGTTGCCAGAAGCTGATCGGGAACGTTTAGAAGAAGCTATTATAAAATATCGCCAGTGGATTATCGAGTTAGAATCGATTAATTCTAGTCAAGCAGATGCAGTAGAAAAGCTAGTGTCAGCTACTAACCGATATAAGCGTTTTATTGAACTTGACTTGATTTTTGATAGTTCAGATAACTTTTTGTATAGACAGAAGGGACAGTTAAAATTAGATAATACTATATTAGAAGAATTTTTACCGCAGCTGATTTTCCGTAGTTTACAAGGAATAGATAACTCTTTTGAATTGGGTCCACGAAATACCTTCTCTGGACTAAGTTTCCTATCCTCTCTCGGCAATATTGGTAAAGGTGGTCAAGCAAATATTAGAAGCAAAAATCAGGATTTTATGCTGGGTAAAAAGTTATATATCAAGTCATCTTTTGACCCAGAATTTCAAAATTATGAATTGATTGAGTCTCATCTTGGCTATGTTTGTGCAGAGTGCAAAACTAATTTAGATAAAACTATGTTTCAGGAAGCTGTAGCCACAAGTAGAGATTTAAAAATTGCCGTTCCTAACTCTTTATATTTTTTGATTTGCGAATTTCTTGATATGACACCAGTTTCAATAATTTCTACTCAAATTGATGATGTGTTAATTATACGAAAAACTAAGCGTATGACCGCTAATCTTCGACAAGAGTATCGCTCCTCAAAAGCAAGACAGCTGCACAGACAGGAATATGTAGATTTTTTGGATGCTTCTCAATATTATCCCGATGTGTTTCAAAGGATGATCGATAAAATACAAACTCATATTGATAATACAAATCCATCACTAGAAAATGTTTTATATCAAGGATATTTCTAGAAATTTTCTCGACATCAAGTTTAGCTAATTTGGTGTATAATAAAGACGTAGATAAGTTGCTAATTATTGGTTATGACTCAGGTAAATATACAAAAAGCCGCTAATATTCTCGGTGTAACTACCGCAGAAATACGAACATGGCAAAAGAAAAAATTAATCAAAGGTCAGAAAATCAATCAAGTTGATTGGTTATTTAATCTCGAGCAATTAACCAATCTTAAAAATAACCAATTCCCTGGAGAATTGAAAATCTTACAAACTGTTGAGCCAACTAATTACACAGTTATTGAATTATTTGCTGGTTGTGGTGGTATGGCTTTAGGTTTAGAAAATGCGGGACTAAAAACGCAATTACTGGTGGAAATTAATCAAGATTGTGTTAATACTTTAAGACTCAATCGAACGCAATGGAATGTTATAAATCAAGACATAAAAAAGATTGAATTTTCTGATTTTAGAGACAAAATAGATATTGTAGCTGGAGGTTTTCCCTGCCAACCTTTTAGTTATGCTGGGTTAGGGAAAGGATTAGAAGATTTGAGAGGGAGCTTATTTTTTGAATTTGCTCGTTGTTTACAGGAAGTGCAACCTAAAATCGCTATAGCCGAAAATGTTCGAGGATTATTAAGCAATAAAAAAGGAGAAACCCTGCAATTAATGCTGCAAGCTTTACAGGAAATCGGTTATTATGCTGCTTATCAAGTTTTATCAGCCCAATTTCTCGATGTTCCCCAAAAAAGAGAAAGATTAATTATTATTGCCACCCGTCAAGACTTAAATATTAAACCTATTTTTCCCCAATATAGAAACTATACTATTTCTCTGAAAAAAGCTCTAGAGAATTGTCCAAGTTCTCCAGGAGTAGAATATAAAGAAAGAAAAAAAGAGATTATGTCCTTAGTTCCCCCAGGAGGAAATTGGCGGAATTTGCCGATGGATATTCAAAAAGAATATATGAAAAATAGTCTCAAAAATCACGGCGGACGGACAGGATATGCTAAAAGATTATCTTGGGATGAACCGGCTTTAACTATTACCTGTAGTCCGGCACAAACCCAAACAGAAAGATGCCATCCCCAAGAAACTCGTCCTTTGACTGTGAGAGAATATGCACGAGTGCAGTCCTTTCCCGATGATTGGCAATTTACTGGTAATTTAACCTCTCAATATCGACAGATTGGTAATGCGGTTCCCGTGAATATGGCCTATCATCTTGGTGGCTGTTTAATTAATATGTTGCAGGGGGATTATCTGGGGGAAACACAGCCAAAAACTGAACAGTTAAGCATTCCGGGGTTAGAAGTTAATTAATTTTGACTAAAAGTAAATAGCGCTTGCTGAATAAATGTGAAATGTAGGCAAGGTAAGGGTTTTAGGGAGCGTCGCCCGTACTTTTTCAGCAAACCCTAACTATTCGTAATCACTGACACGCAAAAACTATTGATTTAGGATAAGTAGGGAGGCACAATTATTTGTAGGATGGGTTAGCGGTAGCGTAACCCATGCGGGCGTTGGGTTTCATGCTTCAACCCAACCTACGTTCTGACACGCAAAAACTATTGATTTAGGATAACAAAGACAATTATAATACTTTTGAATCACCGATAACTGTTTCAGTTTTATTGTTAGATGGTATAGGGAATCTCAATAAATGGATGTTGATTGAGATCAAAATCTTGGGTATTACGAGTGACTAATTTGAGATTATAGTAAAGGGCGATCGCTGCTTGAATGGCATCGGGCAATTTCCATTGAATAACCTTTTTGTTAGGCTGTTTGGTTGCCTTTTTTTTGATTTGTTCACGACGGATTTGAATGACTAAATCAGTGATGTTGACATCTAAATCTATCAGGGGAAAATGGCTTAACAACTCTCCTGCTTTGTCAAAGGAATTATCATCATCAAAACCAATGAGAACTTCGGCTTTAGTAATGACAGAAATATAACTTTCATCTCGGTGAGCTTTTAGATAAACTGTAGCTTGGGTAATACCATTAAAATGGTCGATTAAAATACAGGAGTCTATTAATCGTTTCATATCCACTCCTCCCGAATTTTTTGCTGATATTCTAAGCCATCTCCTTTAGTCCAGATTCCCTTAGTTTTATCTAATAAGGCTTCAAAATCGGCTTCTGTCTTTTCATCCTCAACTACTTGAATGTTAATGGCTAACTTTGTTCCTGCTTTAAAGGGTAAGTTAGAGAGGATAATCTTCTGAGAATGATCGATGATTAAATAGGTTTGATAACTATTCATAATTATTGACACGCAAAAACTATTGATTTAAGTAGGTAGGCACAATTATTTGTAGGATGGGTTAGCGGTAGCGTAACCCATGCGGGCGTTGGGTTTCATGCTTCAACCCAACCTACGTTCATTTTATATTTAATTCCACCCACCCACTTAGGACAACAAATACAATTATAATACTTTTGATTTTTATATCTCGTTCCCAGGTTCTACCTGAACTAATAACTGTTCACTGAATCAAGGGTTCTCTCTGAATATTACTTTAAGGCAGAGCCTTAAATATTCTGTTCCAAGGCTCTGCCTTGGAACAAGAGAAAAACAAGAAAAAATTTAGGGTAGGGGCGAAGCATTCGGATAGTAAATTTACGGTTTCAGCGATAGGTTATTGCCCGAATGCTTCGCCCCTACAAGCATTATGGGTTTGATAACTATTCATAATTATTGACAAGCAGAAACTATTGATTGAGGATAACAAAGACAATTATAATACTTTTGAATCACCGATAACCGTTTCAGTTTCATTGTTCTTAACAAAACTTAATATACTTCAATTTTCTCAAAAAAATTGACCCGCCTAACGGCGAGAAAAAAGTCAAAAAGGGGGAATAAATAATCAGTTTTTAATAACCAGATTTTGTATGACGGAGAGGAGTGTAAATATTTTAAAAATGTAGCTTAGAATACAGTTGTGGGGGGGGGAATGTGTATCTTTGTGGTTATTTCTCTGATTGATAGAGAATCGAAACCAATGACCATAGCATATAAAACGTTGAAAAAATCCCTTCCTATAGGTGTCTTTTCTGCGACCCTCTCAGTGGCACTTACCAATCAACCAAGCTCGGCATTTACTGTTGAGTTTCCTGTGAACCCAGTACCAATTGGAGCATTTAACAAATGGGTTCGCCAAGAATCATATACTCTAGGTGGCAATGTGAATTGGACGGTAGATCTTAATCCTGCCTTTATCCCACGCATTAGTGCAGAAGACGAGAGAAAAGCATTTCTGAAATTTCTACAGGATTCAATCTATGGAAAAGCAGTAGCAGATGGAGGACTAGGCTGGACTTTTAATCTTCAACCAGTAGATACTTTAAAGGGAACTTTTGATGTTCAAAATTATTACGCTTGTGCGCCGAATACTGAGTGTGGAAAAGAGCGTAAAAATGATCCTCTTGTACCTCTTGGATTGTTGCCGTTCAAAGGGGGAGTTGGTGCTTTTCTTGACTTAACCTTGAGTTATGATCCAAAAGCAGCAGGACAACCGAAAGACGCTCCTACAGGACTAAGTTTTCACTGGATTCAGCAAATAGAAAATAATCACAAAATGCCATTACCAGGAAAACATGGCGACAAAGATAACAAAATTGATACACCATCTACAACAACCCCTTACTATGACAAAGGATATGCAGCGAACGCAACCACTTTCATCGATGCTCCATATAGACCAGATACAGGAAAATCACATAACTGGACTGCTAAACTATTCTTAGTTAATCAGACTGCCGAGAAAACAGTAGATATCTATGATGGTATCAGTTGGGGGTGGACAAATTCTTGCAAATTACCTCAAACCGAGCCAAAAGGTCTATCCCTATTTGCTGAAGCAGATGCTTCAGGTTCTTGTCTAGATTTTGGTGATGCACCTGACAGTTATCAAACGTTGTCAGCATCAGACGGACCGCAATATCAAGAGGGTGAGCTTCAGTTCCTTGGTTATTTATGGGATACTGAAACTGATGGTCAACCAACTCCCCTGGCAGATGGGGATGACCTTAGTGTGGGGTGTGACCTCTGTGAAGATACTGATGATGAAGATGGTGTAATCTTTGGGGATAGTTGGGTAGATGTAACTTTCAATATTAATCGACCCGATCCTAACCCCTATCAACTCCGTGCATGGTGGGATATTAACAGAAATCGCAGATTTGACCACACCTCAGAATTAATCATTGATGATCTATTAACCTTAGATGCTGGAAAGCTGACAAAACGTTATAATCTTGGCTTTGATCCCACGAAATACTACAGTCGCTTCCGTCTCACTTATGACCCGTTAGATACCGATGTAAAACCCTTCGGTGAATATTACTCTAAAGCAGACTGTAACACCACCGATGCAGCGGCAGGAAACTGTGTCTCTCACGGAGAAGTAGAAGACTACCCTGAGATTCCCGAACCCAGTTCTATCTTTGGACTTCTCGCTTTCGGGGGACTCGGATTAATGGGACTTCGCAAGAAGCGTTAATCCAACATATTTGGTTGGTAGTTCTGTTAGTTAGGGTTTGCTGAAAGAAGCTAGATACAATTGAGTAACGCACAGAAAACGGGTTTCTCCGAGAAACCCGTTTTCTACTCATGCACTCATGCAAAAAGGGGAATAAATAATCAGTCTTTAATAACCAGATTTAGTACAACTACCTCTTGCATGAGTTCCTATCCTCAGCCAGAAATTGATTTTGTCCGATTTTACTGTCCGGAGTCTGTAGGGTTGATTCATGAATCAACCCTACCCCACTAGAAATTGATTTTGTCCGATTTTACTGTGCGGGGGGAATAACTTCTAACGGAATACTTTCAGTTTCTCCATCTTTAGATGGATTGACATCGGGACTTTTTTCTGCATCTGGAGTTTTTTCCACCGCTTTGGTTTCCGGGGTGGGGGGATTTTCGGGGGGGACTTCTGGACTGGGGTTCTTTTCCGGGATGGGGGTGAATTCCACCGGGGTTTCGCTTTCAGGAGACGGGGAAACTTCGGGGGAAGGTTCGCTATTACGGGTAGTTTCCGCGGGAGTTTCTTCTATCTGGGGAGATTCTGGGGTAGTTGCGGGGGTATCTGGGGGGGTGTCTTCGCTGATGTTTTGTTCTTCCTGGGGACAAGCTGCCGATTCTAAACCGAGATGACATCGGACTTCCTCCCGTCCCAAAGACACGGCAATTCCCGACACCGACATTAACAAAGCTAGGATGGGTAAGATATTCTTCATAAAATTAGACTTGATTCTACTCCTCGACATCACATTATCTATTTTAGATAGGATCGAATTGATATTGAGAACCCTTTGGCCCCTCATTGCCGCGATTAGCACGCACCAGGGGAACTTGATTAAAAATCTTAAAATCCGTGGTGCTTCCCTGCAAGGTGATTCCTCGATTTAAAGTTTCGACTACAGTAGCACGGTCAGAACTTTTAGCGATCGCTTCCCCTAATACTTTCATACTATCGTAGGCGGTAGCAGTACGCCAACTGACGCGACCGCGCCAACTTTTCAGCGCATCTTTGGCAAAAGGATCCGTTGCTTGGAAACTCCAAGGTACTGCTAGAACTAATCCGTCGATGCTATCTGCTCCTTGAATAAGGATATCGGGTGTATAAAGTTCATTTCCGCCTAATAAGAGCATTCCAGACGATTCTTGGGCAATAGCCACGGCTTGATCTATGCGATCGCCGTCTTTACTCAGGGCCAAAAATACCACCCTAGCGCCGGCTTGTCTTGCCTGATCTATGGCGGTTTTAGCGTTAAAATTCGCTTTGGTTGTGTCTATTTCCTTAACTATCTTGCCTCCCGGTTTCTTTATCGCTTTAGCAAAGGAATCCTTTAATTTTTGACTATAGGGACTATCGGAATTATAAAACAGAACCACTGAGGGAGAATTCTCTTGCTGACTAGCATAATTAGCCAAAGTTTTGGCCACTGCTTCCAGATAACTGCCTAAAACTTCCTGAGACTTATCCTTAAGGGGAATGGTTTTCAGGGTTGATTTTCCCGTTTGACTAACACTGGTAGTCAGGGGAGAGAGAATCGCTAATCCTTCTTTTTCGTAACTTTCAATCGCTTTTTGACTAAAAGGATCGATTCCGTGGCCCATAACTGCCAAAACTTGACCGGATTGAATCAGATCATCGGCTATCGCTTTTGATTGTAACCCACCACCATCATTAGCGATGACTATTTCCAAAGGATTACCCGGATTAGAATTATTAAACTCCTCTTGATACCTTGCCACACCTCGGAGAATTTCCTTGGCGCTGTTGGGGTCGTTAGCGATGGGGACAACAACGGCTATAGTATTTTGATTACCTTTTTGTCTAGCTTTGGCGTTATTGTAATAGATTTTGCCCTCCGGATCGTTTGCTTGGGGAGTGGCCGCCAGTTGGTAAACTGCGATCGCATTTGCCCAATCTTCCTTTTTAAAGGCCGCTGCGCCTTTTTCTTTGTTAGGAGTGGAATTAAGCAGTATTTTCTCACCTTGGCTAAATAAATCGGGATTTTTAGCCGTATTACTCACAAAAGTTGCCTTAGATTGCCTATCTGGGGTTTTTTCCCCGACAACTGGGGAAGTATCGGGTTTGGGAATGAGCATTTGCAATAGACTCCAACCCCCTAAACCTGCGGTTAAAGCGGTAATTATCAAAGCGAAGGGAAGTAACCAGTTAGATTTTTGGCCGACTCTAGTTGTACCCCCCGGGGACACCACCACCGTGGTTTTAACCGTCGTTGTTACGGGATCCATCGCTTCCCTAGGTAGGCCACAGATAGGACAATCAGGAGTAGTATTTTCGCAGGGTTCATGACCTCCCGCAATCGCTTGCGGATAAGTTTTACCATCTTTAGGGATACCGTCACATTGCCAAGTAGTCATAATCAGTTATCAGTTATCAGTTATCAGTTATCAGTGGGTAAGTTATCAGTGGGTAAGTTATCAGATTTGAGTTTTAAGTGAGCAGTATGTGTTAAGTGAGCAGTATTAAATAGAAGTTTCCTGCTGTCTTTTTACTGTTTACTGTTTACTGATCACTGATTACTGTTTACTGTTTACTGGTCACTGTTTGAGGACGTTGTCGTAAGCTTTGGAAATAGAGGCCACCGATAAGCATTAAAAAGAGGATATAGGCAACAATTTGACTGATATAGAGGTTTTGACGATAACCAAACAGGGATTTAAGGAGGAGTCCAGGGAAAGTGCGATCGCTCAAAATTTGGGAACCGTCCCAAACTTGAAAACCGAGAAGACAGGAGGAGGGGAGAGAAGGACAGAAATGGCGATAAAAAGGGTCAATTTCACTTAAAAGACCGATTCCAGCGTCGATATGTTTCAAAACACCGATGAGTAATCCCGCAACGATTAAGAGCAGCAAAGTCCCCATAATTTGGAAAAAGAGACGGATATTGATTTTTACTCCCCCCGCAAATAGGAGAGTTCCCAACAAAGTCGCCACACTTAACCCCGCTATCGCACCGAACGTTTGTATCTGCCAATCTTTTTGGAATTGGGCCAGGATAAAGAGGACAGTTTCAAATCCCTCTCGCAAGACAGCGATAAAAACGAGCAGAAAAATCGCTTTTCCTGCCCCATTTTCCGATTTTAAACCCGCTTTTACCGCACTTTCTACCTCAGATTTCAAAGATTTGGCCTGTTGAGTCATCCAAATTAACATCCAACTCAACATCAAGACGGCAATCAGTCCAAAAGTGGCGGCCAGTAATTCCTTGATTATTGGTACAGATGGACTAGGAGAGGCATCCACTTGCAAAAGGATTCCCCCTAGCAAAATACCGACCAAAACACTAGCCACCACTCCCGCACCAATACCACGATACACCCATGAGTTAAGTTGCGATCGACCCGATTTTTGTAAACAAGCGAGGACAATTCCCACCACTAAAGCGGCCTCGAAACCTTCCCGGAGAGTGATAATAAAAGTGGGTAAAGCGGAACTAAGATTCATAAGCTAGTGGATAAACTCTAGCTTGATCCTAGCTTAAGCAAAATCCCGCAGCATCTTGCGAATTTCCAGATTGTGTAATTCTTCTTGTCCGATCATACCGCGAGCGAATTCTTCTAGGTAAATACTGGCATCTTCGACGGTTTCTAGGAGTGCTTTGTACAAATCAAGGGATTTTTTCTCATGATTGAGGCTCTCACTCAAGATTGCTTTGATATTATGTTCATAGCTTTCCTCGATTGGGGCAATTTTTAAGCTAGGATGACCTTCTAAACCGGTGAGAATTTCCCCAACTTGTTGCGCGTGGGTGAGGGACTCCGTGGCCTGAGTCTGGAAAAATTGGACGATGGGGATGCGATGGGGACCTGTCACCATCAGGGAATAGTGGGTGTAACGGACAACTCCCGCTAGTTCAAATTCCATGATTTCGTTCAGTTGTTCGATGGTTTTGTCTCTGTCTAGTTCTCGCATAAGATTCTCAATAATTTTTCTCTAATTGCAATTGTAGCTAATCCAGACTGGCTGAATAAATCTAAAAACCTTGTTGGCTAATATTTTTAGGCTTTTTTGCCATCAAAAAAGTGCTAGATATTGGAGCAATCGGGGGGAAGTTTTCGGCACTTTTTCCCTGAAAATGCCGAAAATTCCACACACCCCACGACAAACCCTTTCAGCAAACCCTAGGTGCTGCAAAAAGACTTTAGCTGGGGGAATAGCAACTCAAGAGGTCATTAAAGGTTTCATTTTGCCTTAAACCATCGAAAACAAAGTTATTACGCACTAATTCGCCACATATATCCGGTTCTATGTCTAGAGCTTCCCGTAAACAGTCGATCGCTTTTTGTTGTTGACCGAGGGCGGCATAACAGCAGGCGGCATTATACCACGCATAGCGATCATCTTGATCGATTTTTAATGATTCTTCATAACAGGCGATCGCTTCTGGTAAACGCTGTAATGCTTGTAAGATCACACCCTGTTGATACCAGGACCAGTAATCTTGCGGTCGGATATCGAGGGCGGTACGATAATTAAATAAAGCCTCTTGGGGATTGCCCCAATCCCGGAAAGCGTCGCCGCGACGATACCAGGCCCAATAATCCCGGGGTCGCGCCCCCAAGGCCAGATCATAAAAAGTGATAGCGCGTTCGTAGTTTTTGAGCAATCGATAGGCCTCTCCTTGCCGGTAGGCGGCCCAATAGTCCCCCGGACTATGACTTAGGGCCCGTTGAAAACAAGCGATCGCTTTTTCGTAGTCCTTTAATTCCTGTAGATAAACACAACCTTGATCGTACCAAGCCCAATAGTTATCATCCTTTACCTGTGCGGCGTTAGCATAACTTTGAGCCGCTTCTTCATACATTCCCAAGTCTTCTAGTATCATACCCCTTTTGTACCATGCCCAATAATCATCTGGATAATATTCTAAGGCTTTTTCGTAGCTGATTAAGGCTCCAAAATAGTCCATTCTTTCTTTTAAAATATTGCCTTGGTCATACCAGTCCCGATAGGTATCTGGACGGCATTCGAGCGCTCGATAGACAGTGAGTAGATAGGTCATAGTTATTAATCTTTAACGGAGTCAGGAGTCGGTCGTCAGGAGGCAGGAGAATTAAGAATGAGCATTAATTAGGGCTGGCTGAATAAATGTGAAATGTAGGCAAGGTAAGGGTTTTGTGGCTTTACGAGCGAAACAGGTGCCAGATTTTGAGAGAATCATGCTTCAAAACCTTGTGTCTTCATCGGCCCGCGTCCTGTAGGGGCGAAGCATTCGGGCAATAACCTATCGGTGAAACCGTAGATTTTCTATCCGAATGCTTCGCCCCTACTTTTTGCCGCAAACCCTAATTAGAGCCGTCAGTCTTATCAGTTATCAGTTATCAGTGGGGGTGTTCGGTGGGCAGTGGGGGAATGGCGATCGCAATTGATCGCCATTCCCCGTTATACTTTTAGAACAGATTCAGATCCGTTAAAGCGCCGAGACTGCTAGAGGAGACTAACTTGGCGTATTTGCCGAGAATTCCCGTTTTATAGCGTGGGGGGCGCGGTTGCCAATGGTTACGACGACGGACTAATTCTTCTTCCGATACATTTAAACTCAAGAGACGTTGACGAGCATCAATAGTGATTTGATCCCCTTCCTCTACTAGGGCAATTGTACCACCCACCGCCGCTTCCGGAGCGACGTGACCGACCACCATGCCATAGGTTCCCCCGGAAAAACGACCATCGGTAATTAATCCCACGGAATCCCCTAAACCGGCGCCGATAATTGCCGAAGTGGGGGCTAACATTTCCCGCATACCCGGTCCGCCTACTGGTCCCTCGTAACGGACAACCACCACATCCCCGGCTTGAATTTTTCCCGCTAAAATTGCCTCTAAACAGGTTTCTTCCGACTCAAACACCCGCGCCGGTCCGGTGATTACCGGAGTTTTCACGCCGCTAATTTTGGCCACCGCCCCCTCCGTGGCCAGATTTCCTTTTAAAATGGCTAAATGACCCTCTTTATAGACAGGATTGCTAAAAGGACGGATAACGTCTTGGCCTGAGGGCGGTTGGTCGGGAATATCGGCTAAAATCTCGGCGATAGTCTGACCGCTAATGGTGAGAGCATCCCCGTGTAGTAAACCATTAACCAGGAGAATTTTCATCACTTGGGGAATACCGCCGGCTTTGTGCAGATCCACGGTAACGTAACGCCCGGAGGGTTTAAGATCGCAGATAACCGGTACTCGCTGCCGGATAGTTTCAAAATCATCGATCGATAATTCTACCCCGATGGTGCGGGAAATGGCTAAAAGGTGCAGCACAGCGTTAGTGGAACCTCCCACCGCCATAATTACCGAAATGGCGTTTTCAAAGGCTTTACGGGTCAAAATTTGGCTAGGGAGAATCTGTTTTCTAACCGCCTCGACCAAAACCTTGGCCGATTCTTCGGTACTATCGGCTTTTTCCGCATCTTCGGCGGCCATGGTTGAGGAATAGGGTAAACTCATCCCCATGGCTTCAAAAATGGAAGACATGGTATTAGCAGTAAACATTCCACCACAGGAACCAGCGCCGGGGCAAGCGTTGCGTTCGATTCCGATGAGGTCTTCTTCACTGATTTTACCGGCGCTGTACTGTCCCACGGCTTCAAAGGAACTGACCACGGTTAAATCGCAATCTTTGTAGCGCCCCGGTTTAATCGTGCCACCATAGACGAAAATAGCGGGAATATTCATCCGGGCCATGGCAATCATTGCCCCCGGCATATTTTTGTCACAACCCCCGATAGCGAGGACTCCATCGAGACTTTGACCATTACAGACGGTTTCAATGGAATCGGCGATTACTTCCCTAGAAACGAGAGAATATTTCATCCCTTCTGTTCCCATGGAAATCCCGTCACTAATGGTGATAGTCCCGAAAAGTTGCGGCATTCCCCCCGCTAATCTGGTGGCTGCTTCGGCACGCATTGCTAAATCATTAATTCCCATGTTACAGGGGGTAATGGTGCTAAATCCATTAGCGATGCCGATGATTGGTTTGCTAAAGTCCTCATCCCCAAAACCTACCGCTCTTAACATGGCCCGATTCGGACTGCGTTGGGTACCTTGGGTAACAATGCGACTTCTGTAGTTATCTGCCATAACTTTATCTTTCTCCAATGGCGGCTGATGTGTGCGATCGCTGCTCAAGTTCTCCAATCGCACCTTTATTTCTATTTTCTGACTTTTGGCCGCTCTGAGCAGGTTTTAGGACAGTCCATCTCTAAAGAAAATATAAAACTGTGGGAGTAATGAACTATTCCCCACCGCTTCGCCAAGGGGCGAGTTTCTGACGCTTCTTTGTCGATGGTGGTTGGTGCGGACGGTAATGATTTGGTAGTAGTGGCGTAGCCCTCTTGCTTGAAGTGTGTAAAATATTTGTAATAAAAACAATTGGCTCAAATCAGTTTTTAATGAAGCGGTGTTATCATTTTAGCATACTTAACTCAGATAAACCCTAAAGGCTCTCCTAGAGTAGTTATGTAAAAATAGTAACAATCAAGGAAGATATTGAGACTTAAAGTTATCTCAAAAAATAGTTAGAATCCTTGGTTTGACAAGAAGATAGAAACTGTTATAGGCTAAAAGACATAGCTCAAGCCGAGTCTAAACTTAACATTTTATTATATAGGAAGGGGTTATGCTGTCACTCCACTGGCAAAATTGAGATGCTTCCAGAAAATATTTAAGGTAAAATTAGATAGACTATCTCCAAAACTTAATTAACAATTAGGAAACTAAGTCAATGCTACAATCAGTTAAAGGCATTTATAGACAAGGAAAGATCGAGCTTTTAGAAACTCCCAATAACCTAGAAGAAAGTTCAGTTATTATCACATTTTTAGAAGATAAACCAATCCAAAAATATCCCAAATTAATGTGCTTTGGAATGTTCACGGGGGATTATCAATCTACAGAAGAAGATTTTTCATTCGCCGAATTTCAGGGCGATGCAGATGACCACTTAGATTGGTCTTAAACCGATGAAATATGTGCTGGATACTCACGCCTTAATTTGGTTTTTAGAAGGGAATCCCCGATTGGGAAAAAATGCCAAAACGATCCTTTCTGACCCGAACAGTGAATTAGTTTTACCGGCTATTGTTTTAGCTGAAGCGGCTTGGATTGTTGAGCGAGGCAGAACATCAATCCCTTCGGTTTTAGAATTATTTAGGGTTTGCTGAATAAATCTAAAAACCTTGTTGGATAAGGCTTTTAGACTTTTTTTCCCTGAAAAAGTGCCTACCATTGGAGTGATTGGGGGGAAAATTTAGGGATTTTTTCCCTGAAAATTAGGTAATTGACCACCTGAAAATGGGTAAAACCCCACACCCCACACCCCACCTGCCCCCCCGATGTCGGGGGGTTGGGGGGGTCACACCCTGCCCCCACGAAAAACTTTTTGCCGCAAACCCTAGATAGTCAACAGCTTATGACTGGTAGCATATAAAATGAAAATAACTTAAGTATTTATACTTATGCTCTTGGGGGAGAAAAAGTGAGAAACTAAAAAAGTTCTCAAAAAATATTCAAGTCAAGAAAAATGTCAAAGATAGAAGTAAAAAATCTAGACCACTTTTGTTCTAGATCGAAAACAATTGACAAAAATCGCCAAATAAGTAGGTGGGTGGAATTAAATATAAAATGAACGTAGGTTGGGTTGAAGCATGAAACCCAACGCCCGCATGGGTTACGCTACCGCTAACCCATCCTACAAATAATTGTGCCTACCTACTTATCTTTCTCTATAAGGGTTTCATCCCTCGAACCAATTTTTGCTTCCAAGCCAGCTAAACAAGATTTCTTTGACCGAATTTGGTTCTCTCGCATCCGTGTCTTAACCTGTCGGTGATTCACCAAGATGTGTCAGGCAGTCAGATAAAAAACTTGTTTCTGGGCGGGGAATCCCTACAATAGGAAACAGGATAATTAGTAGTAGATGAAAACCGATGGGTCAGTTTTTTAAACAAACTTTCGCTAGTTGCTTGGGAACTTTATTGGGATTATTGGTATTTTCGTCCCTAGGTGTGGGGGGATTAGCATTTTTACTGCTTTCTTTCCTGATTTCTAGCGATAGCTCCTCAGTTAAGGAAAAATCAGTCTTAGTTTTTAACTTAGCCACCAATATCAGCGATGCTCCCCCTAGTTCAAGTTTAGCCGATAGTTTGACCGGTGAGAGTCGGATCACTTTAAATTTGCGACAGGTGATAGCGGCGATCGAAAAGGCCGCCCTTGATGATAGTATTGTCGGTCTGTTACTCTACGGTCGCAACAATGTCGGTGAATATGGCTATGCTACCCTGACGGAAGTGCGGCAAGCTTTGGCAAAATTTCGCCAATCGGGTAAAAAAATTATCGCCTACGATGTGGAATGGACGGAAAAGGAATATTATCTCGCTTCCGTTGCTGAAAAGGTGATTATTAATCCCGTGGGGAGAATGGAAATTAATGGTTTAAGTAGTCAACAAACCTTTTTTGCCGATGCACTAGAAAAATATGGTGTGGGGGTACAAGTGGTAAAAGTGGGTTCTTTTAAAGGTGCGGTGGAACCCTATACGCGTCAGGATTTAAGTGTCCAGAATCGTCAGCAGCTGCAAACCCTACTCGATACAATTTGGTCTAATTATAGTTCCACAGTGGCCAAAAGTCGCAATTTAACCCCCCAACAGGTGCAAACTATTTCTGATACTCAAGGTATTCTGGAAGCAACCACAGCGAAAAAGGCGGGTTTTGTTGATGAAGTGGCCCATTTAGATCGAGTAATTGTTTTAGCAAAGGATTTGACAGGAGAAGCAAAAAATAAAACTAATCAGGAGGAAACCTCTGGCTCCTTTTCGCAAATTTCTTTAGCTAATTATGCTAGTTCTCTCGATGATGAGGGGGGAGATAGTAGCGATCAAATAGCGATAGTTTATGCAGAAGGGACAATCGTAGAAGGTCAGGGAGATAGAGGCGAAATCGGTGGGGATAAATTGGCGAAGGAATTGCGAAAATTACAAGGGAAGGAGGAGGTAAAAGCGGTAGTTTTGAGAATTAATAGTCCGGGGGGAAGTGCCACCGCTTCCGAGGTGATTCTGCGAGAAATTAAGCGTTTAGATGCGAAAAAACCAGTAATTATTTCTATGGGTGATGTGGCAGCTTCTGGGGGTTATTGGATTGCGATGGGGGGTCAAAGAATTTTTGCCGATAATGATACAATTACTGGTTCGATCGGTGTGTTTGGATTATTGTTAAATATCCAGAAGATTGCTAATAATAATGGCATCGATTGGGATACGGTTAAAACTGGACAATTAGCCGATCTATCTACTATTACCAGACCGAAAAATCCCCAAGAATTAGAAATTTATCAAGCGGCAGTTAATCGGTTCTATGATTTATTTATCGAGACGGTAGCCAAGGGGCGAAAATTATCCCCAGACAAGGTAAGAACTGTGGCCCAAGGTCGCGTCTGGACGGGAAAAGATGCGGTTAAAATTGGTTTAGTTGATCAAATCGGTGGCCTAGAAGCGGCAGTACAATACGCAGCCAAAACAGCTAAATTAGGGGATGATTGGAGTCTTAAAGAATATCCTCGATCGCAAAGTTGGCAAGAAGAACTTGTCTCTAATTTCTTGCAAACCTATCTTCCTCCTCTAACTAAAAATAATCACCCTTTGACGCAGGAATGGCAAAATTTTCAGCAGGAATTATTGAAGTTACCTACATTTAACGATCCCCATAGTGTTTATGCTAAGTTACTTTTTAATCTCGATTTTCGCTGATACTTAGGTAAAAATAATGCCCGCTAATTCTGAAATTATTTGACGACAAAAATTTCTATGAATCGCCCTAATAGCGTTATTCTCGGTTTAGCCTATATTTTGGGATTGTTATCTACAGGTCTGGTAGATTTTAGTCCCCAGTTAAACCGATGGCAAGAAGTGGTAATTAGAATTGTTATTCTTAGTCTAATTACCCTATTAACCACGATTTTTATCCGTCGTTTTTGGTGGCAAAGTCCCCCTAGAAAAATTTGGCTGATGGGGGGATTAATAGCTATATTTGCCGTTGTTTATCTAGAAATTCGTACTCCTTACCCCGCTGGGAATGATATCAGTCATCTTTTAAAAAATAATGTGGTTAACTCTATTGAAATCACAGGCAGTATTATATCAGAAATTCGTCTCAATCGCCGAGAAAATTTACAATTTTGGTTAGAAGTAAAAGAATTTAGCCTCAAGAATTTACCGACAGAAAAATCCACAGGTAAACTCTACGTTACTCTACCAAATCTAGGAGGAAATCAGGTTTATCCCGGACAAGAAATAACAATTAAAGGATTACTTTATCGTCCCCGTCGTGCCAATAATCCCAATGCTTTTGACTTTGCTAATTATCTGGCGCGTCAGGGTGCTTTTGCTGGTTTAAAAGGGGAAATAATTATCGATAAAAAATCACCAACTTGGGGAATTTGGCAGATTCGTCAGCGCATTGTTGAGGCACAAATTCAAAGACTAGGCCAGGAAAAAGGGACTTTATTAAGTTCGATTACCCTCGGACGACAAGCGGTTAATTTGCCAGCAAAAATCACTGATTTATTTATTAAAACTGGATTAGCTCACATTTTAGCAGCTTCTGGCTTTCATGTGGCTATTTTGTTGGGATTTGTTTTAACTATTACTCGCAATTTATCCCCCAAACAACAGTTTATTATTGCCCTTACTATCTTAATAATTTACGGCACTTTAACTGGGTTACAACCTTCAGTGCTGCGGGCGATTTTGATGGGAATTGGGGCATTAATCGGTCTGCTTTATAATCGACAAGTTAATAGTTTAGGCTCCCTGTTACTAGCGGCTACAATTCTATTATTATGGCAACCTCTCTGGATTTGGGATTTAGGATTTCAGTTAAGTTTTTTAGCGACTTTGGGATTAATTATTACCGTTCCTTTACTGAAAAATAAAATTGACTATTTTCCTAATTTAATCGCTGAACCTATAGCTATTAGTCTAGCTGCCACTCTCTGGACTATGCCTTTATTAATGTTTACGTTTAACTCGATCGCTCTTTATAATATCCCCATTAATATTATCACAACTCCCCTAGTTACCCTGATTAGTTTAGGAGGAGTTTTTACGGCCTTTTTAGGCTTAATTTATCCCCCTTTGGGCAGTATCAGCTCTAGTATTCTCTATTACCCTCTAGAGTTATTACTGCAAATTACCACCTTTTTTAGTCTGCTTCCTTTTAGTACCTACTCCACGGGTAAATTATCTTTAGGAGTGATGTTAATTATTTATATTTGCCTTACCTTAATCTGCTGCAACCTCTGGTTTCGTCAACGGTGGCATTTAGTCAGTTTATTTATCCTCACTTTAATTTTAATACCGATTATTTATCAACATTTGACTTTAACTCAGGTGACAGTTTTAGCCACCAAATCGCAACCAGTAATAATTATTCAAAATCGAGGAAATACTCTCTTAATTAATGGGGAGGAACCCGCAACAGCACGTTATACAGTTTTGCCCTTTTTGCGACAGGAGGGAATTAATCAAATACAAGGAGCAATAACCGTCAATAATTCGGCGCAATTCTCAACTATCAGTGAGGACATACCAATCAAAAAAACTATTACTTTATCCCAGTTAGAAAAATTTAATCTCGGCGAAATTACTGGACAATTGCTCGAGAAAAATTTATTTAAATTTCAGGTAAAAAATCAATCTTGGCTATGGATTATCAACCCGAAAAATCCCGTTAATTTATCCCAAGAATTCAGCCCCCTAGTGTTATTATGGCAGGGAAGTAATCTAGATAAACAATGGTTAGAGTCAATTCGACCTCAAACAGCGATCGCTGTTACTGCCAATCTCTCCCGTAATGCCAAAAATCAACTGAGAAAGGCCCGGATTAAGACTTACTGGACCGGGAGAGATGGAGCAATTCAATGGACAGCAAAAAATGGATTTCAACCCTTTCTAATTAATGAGTGATGTGTACTACCAAAACTGAACAGGGAGCATGATGTACCACATAATTACTAACACTACCTAAGATTAACTCAGATAAACCCGATCGACCGTGACGACCAACAATAATTAAATCTATCCCTTCTTGCTGGGCAACTTGACAAATTTTCTGGCCCGGATCACCGATATAATAATCAGCCCGGGCTATGATATTATCCTCCTTAGCTCGATCGACTAAACCGTTTAACCAAGCTTGTAATTCCGCTTGCATTTCTTCGGTGATTTGTTGTTCTAAGGCGATCATATCGGGGGGATAACCGCCACCATAACCGATCAGATTACCATAAATAAAAGTTTCCGTGTAGGGAGTCAAAGGTTTAGACAGACTATAAATAATCCGCAACTCACTAGCGTAGGTTTTCGCTAAGAGAATAGCCGTATTCAATACCTCTGGAGTGACATCTTGATAATCCACAGCCACGAGAATTTTATTATAGAGTTTGTTGGTATCCCGATCGACTGAGAGTGTTTCCGTATTATTCATAGAATTAGCCTCCTCGATAGCAGATAACGTCAGGGTTGAAGTTGCTTTTTCCCATCGGCTGCCAGCAATACCCCGGGGAAATAGCCAAAAATTGCCGAAAGCTGATGACT
Organism: Microcystis flos-aquae FACHB-1344; assembly: GCF_014698375.1. Classification (NCBI taxonomy): domain Bacteria; kingdom Bacillati; phylum Cyanobacteriota; class Cyanophyceae; order Chroococcales; family Microcystaceae; genus Microcystis; species Microcystis flos-aquae. Next base: position 27,017 of record NZ_JACJSW010000147.1, read on the forward strand.
GATAGTTGACGCTCCTCTACCTCTAGTGTGACATTTTTCGGATGATGTAGCTAAATACCCAAAAAAATTAACAATTTACCCCACTGTCACCCCCTGTCCGCTCTCTCTGTCAATCTCTGACAAATACAATGTCAGTTCTTTTACACGCCTTTTTAACCTTTTTAACACCAAATCCGTTTTTAAGCAGAAGCTATTCAAAGAGGGCGAATGCAATTTGCCCCTACAATAAATAATACTAAATCTGGTTATTAAAAACTGATTATTTATTTCCCCTTTTGCCTCTTGCCTGTTGCATGAGTGCCTCCCCTCTATAAGTAGCCTATACTCAACGGATTTAGTATAATATTATCGCGCCAATGGTAGGGGCGCACCGCGTGCGCCCAAAATGTCCTCTAGATATTTCGACCAAATTGAGATGCAGCCTTTGCCAAGGGCAGCTGCAGTATATAATCCAATTAGAGCGAGTTCTAAACCAACAACTTATGATTAGTCGCTACATTGTCGCATGGCTCCCGATGGTCCCAATAGGAGTTAGTAACGGTATCCTCCGAGAAACCACCTACGGAAAATATCTCGATGAACTACGCGCTCATCAAATTTCTACCCTGACAGGAATCCTCTTTTTTAGCCTTTATATTGGCACTCTTGTCTATTTTTGGGGTCTAGAATCGTCCAGCCAAGCAATTACTATCGGTTTAATTTGGTTAGTATTAACAGTGGGTTTTGAATTTCTGTTCGGCCATTTTATTGCCGGTCACTCTTGGTCAAGATTAGGGCAAGATTCGCCAATTCAAAAATGAAACGCATCAACCTCAAGAGTTGACAAAGAAAGGCTCATCAGGTACTGTCTGATCATTAACAAACACAAATCAGACCCAAAAACGAAGCCCTCAACATCTTAACATAGAACAAAGAAACTTGCTCTACCAACTTAGTCAGGAGGGAAATTTATCTCAACGGCAAATGGCCGTCTGGCTCGGATGTCATCAAAGCACGACCAGAGCGAGAATTAAGAAGGAATCAAAGTTCTCTCGGCTGCTATCTACCTGACACAGCACAAGCTGAAAGCGAGACGCGCCGAAAAAA
>NZ_JACJSW010000148.1:0-29693 GCF_014698375.1 Microcystis flos-aquae FACHB-1344
TGTCAACATATCAGCTATGTACACTGGTTTAGGAAAATTGTCTATTCAATCTGAAAAATGGCGTTCTGGGGTTGTCATGTTCTTAAATGTAAAGTTTTGTTACGAGATTCAACATTTCTGGATAAAACCCTGTAAATAATTATCATAATAGGCCATTTTTTTAAGCTATCAGCAGACAAAAATTCACAATACTTAGCTTGAAGTTCTCTTGTTATTGGTTGATATTCAAGAGAATAAATATTCTCCGCTTGAGGTGGAGTTTGAGCTGCTCTGATTTTTTCTATAACTATCGTCTAATTCTAGAAAAATTCCCTCGGCATTGAGGACTAGATCTTCATCAGATAAGGGCGGAAAATCCAGGTGAATTGTCCGCTTCAGAATCTCTAATAGCAAATCTAACCGCTCTGAGTCTGTCAAGCGGTCAAAGGTATCTAAAAGTTCCTGAACTATAGCAGTCATAGCAGTTACCCTATATCTGCTCAATACTATAACACAAGCTTAACAAGGCTCTTAGTTATTGCTTGACAGCCCCAATAAATTCTGAATGTAAGTTTGGAATCCCCCCAAACCGCCATCGTCATCCCAACGCTGTCTGAAAGTTGGTAACTTCTCCAATTCCATCACCTTCCCACCCTGATACCTGACTCGATAATCAAACATCGCATCTGCTTTTGCTGATACAGGTGGATTATCAAAATCAATAGCCCAAAGCACCTCAACAATTCGATAGATGTCGTAATTATCCTTGCCAATTTCACGTTTGGCTTTGCAGTCGAGAACTTTTACTAAATGGGTAACATACCCTCGCTGTCTGAGCAGTATCAAACTATCTTTTTCGGGTTTATTGGCATTGACTTCATCGTCTTTCCATGCCAGTTTGAAGGGATCAGAAACCTTATATTCCCGATATGCCCATGTACCATCGTGTCGCCTTACATTTTTAGTCCACTTCAGAGCTTGTAAATCCATGTCAATATCTCTAAATAAAACTATAAGTTAAACTCGATCGCGATGACGACGATCAGCGATAAAAGACTCCACCAATTTAACATCTTCGACACTACCGATCACTAAAGGTGTGCGTGTGTGTAATTTATCGGGAACGATATCTAAAAGATTTGTCACCCCATCACTAGCTTTACCTCCTGCCTGTTCAATTAAAAAAGCAAGGGGTGCAGTTTCATAAATTAAGCGCAATTTTCCCTGGGGATTTTTAACAGTACCCGGATAGAGAAAAACTCCACCCTGCATTAAAATTCGATGGATATCTCCCACTAATGCCCCACTGTAACGGGCCGTGTAACCATCATGACGGTGGACATAACGAGTATAGTCGCGAATTGCCTCATCCCACTGCCAAAAATTGCCCTCATTGGTACTATAAATCGGACCGTGATCGGGGATAATAATATTCTCTTGGGCAAGGATAAATTCCCCTAAACTGGGGTCAAGGACAAAGGCATGAACACCGCGACCGATCGAGTAAACTAAGATAGTCGAGGGTCCGTAGAGAATATAACCGGCGGCGATTTGTTGACGACCATTTTGCAGTAAATCCCGCGCCTCTCCGTCTAAATCATTGTCTTCCTGTTGACGGATGGCAAAAATCGAACCCACATTTAGGTTAATATCCACATTGGAAGAACCATCGATCGGGTCGTAGAGTAGGGTATAGCGACCGATGGGACAGTTTTCTGGGATATAATAGGGTTTATCCATTTCCTCGGAAGCAAGACGGCAAACTAAACCACTTTGCTTAAAAACCGAGATAAATACTTCATTGGCAAAAACGTCCATTTTCTTGACTGATTCCCCTTGGACGTTGGTTTCTCCAGTAAAACCTAGCACATCCGCCATTAATCCCGCTTTACTGAGACGACGGGCAATTAATTTCCCCGCTAGGGCAATCCGACTCATAATTGCGCTTAAATCCTGCGCGTCGGAGGAAAAGCTTTGTAGTTGTTGCAGGACGTGACGGGAGAGGGTGGTACAATCTCGATCGAGGCTATGTTCGGGGATAGAAAAGGGAATATTGCTAACCATAACTGTAATTGCCAGTAATAAAGTAAAAAAGGGAAACCCGTCTAGTCTCAATTGTGACTATGATTTGATCCTAGCCAAGATTTTCCCTATTGCGGTCCAATTTTTAGATCAGTTTTAGAGTTGGCTAATTTTCCCCTCATTGATCATTAAATCCCGGTCAATAGTTGCCCTCTCAATTTAAGTCGATGGGGATACACCGGGCAAGCGTTTATATTTCAAGTAATAGGCAAAACCTGTTATTAAAACAATAACTATTGTGCCGATACCTAAATAGTTAGGAACCCAAAAAGCTGCCGCAATGGTGTTAATTTCTCCCGGTTTTAAATGCCAAATTAACTGATTGTCAACTTGTTCTACTGGGGGATTTAATCCTGAGTCATCTTCAATATTTTGACCGGCTAAGGGAGTCTTTAAAGCGAAGTCGATATCAACTAAGGAACCGGGGCTAATGATAATATTTCCCTGTTCGGAAAGTACACCCAAAGCCCGCAAATCAACGGTTAATTTTAAGTTTTTCTGGGTCAAAAAGAACCAATCTTGTTCTGTAACTGCCAGTTTTGAATCCAGTTGCAGTAACTTTATATCATCAGTATTAGCGGAATTTTTGATTTTAAAGGAAGAACTAGGATCAAAAAATTGATTGAATTTTTCCTCTAATTCCTGACTATTACTAAAGGGAATAGTGACAATTATTTCTCGTTCGGAAATATGATCGGTTTTCCCCTTAAGTAATTTTGCCCTCTGTTCGATACTATTTAACCATTTAGTGGCTTCGGTTTGACTGAGACTGGTTAAACGTTGTCCGAGGGTGATATGTTGAATAATTTCCCCGTGGTGTTGGTGGGGAAAATTAATGCCCACATCGTAACGGACACAGCCAGTTAAAAAGAGAAAAATACCGCATAAAAAGGGCAGAATAAAGCGGGTTTTCCCGATTTTTTCGGTGGTTAATTGATTCATAATTAATCTTCTTCTAAGTCGTCATAACTTGCTGAACTGCCACCGCTAACCGTAACTAGATCGATTTGCTGACGATAATAGTCTACATCTTTTATCTCCACTTCTACCTCATCACCGAGACGATAGGCAACGCGATTTTTCCGTCCTACCAAACAGCTATGACGGGCGCGATATTCATACCAATCATCCTTGAGAGAAGAAACATGGACCAACCCTTCCACTAATAAATCGGAAATTTCCACGAAGAAACCATAGGATTGTACACCAGTAATTAAGCCGCGAAAAACTTGACCCATTTTTTCTTTCATTTTCTCGGCTTTTTTCAATCCTTCTAGGTCTTTTTCCGCATCTTCGGCAATTTTTGAGCGATCATTGAGATGGGAAACAATTAGATGGCTTTCTTCTTCTAACTCCTCCTGAATTTGACTTGGGAGAATATTCCAATGAATCTGTCCATGACAGCTATTACTGCCCAAATTAACCCCGACTTTGACGATTTTGCTGCGGCGATCTTTCCCCTCGGTTAATAGGAGTTTTAACACCCGTTGTACCCAAAGATCGGCATATCTTTGTAGGGGTGAGAGACAGTGGGTATAATTGCTAGGATAGGCCAAACCAAAATGGGGCAGAGGATGACTACTATATCTAACTAATTTGAGAGTTTCTTGCAGCAGATAATTGAGGACTTTCACCGATGAGGAAGCGGAAAAAGTGCGGGTGAGATTTTGATAGTCATTGGGTTTAATCTCCTCCTCGGCAGTTAAATTTAATTCTGCCCCTAAATTATTGGCCAATTTGAGTAAATCCTCCAATTCATCCCAATCCGGTTCCGATTGTCCACAGTAGATACAGGGCAATTTTAAGGCCTGTAAATGTTCAGCGACAACTTTGCCGGCTAAAATTGCCACTTCTGTCAGTAAAGAACGGGCCGGTAAATTATTAGAAGCGAGAACAGTCCCCCCCCGTCCTTCGTCTTTGTAGGGAGAGATTTTGTCTAATTGAATATCAAAACTACCCCGCTGCAGACGTTGGGATTTTAGGGTGGGGCAAACGCTAAAAAATAAATCTTTCAGGGTTTCAACGGTATCGGTGGGGGCAGCTGCGCTATCTTCTTCACTGAGCAGATCGCGCACCTGTTGATAGGTAAAATGTTGATCCACTTGGATGAGGCTGCGGGTGATTTCGTACTCCACTAGCTCCCCCTTGTCATCGAGGGTGACGAGGATAGAAATAGCGGGGCGCTGTTCTTGCGGTGACAGGGAACAACGACTGGTAAGGGCAGCTGGAACTAATGGCAGCACTTTTTCGCCTAAATAGACGGCAGTTCCCCGTTTTTTGGCAACTTTATCCAATAATCCGCCCCGTTCAATGTAACGGGCCACATCGCTGATATGAATGGCGACTCGCCAGCGATTTTGGTTGATTTTCTCTAAAGAAAAGGCATTTTCAATGATCGGGGGATAATCCAGGGGGTTGTCATCTTCGATGGTAAAAGTGAAAAATTGGGTTAAATCTCGCAGTTGTTCTTTTTCGCCACTATCGAAGAAATCCGCTAAATTATCGGCAATTTCGAGGGCTTCTGGCGGAAAATTATGGGGTAGATCGTGTTTACAGGAGACGATATCGGTGTCGGCAGCGGCCTCGGCCGTGGAACCGAGAACACGAGTAACTTTACCGATGGGAGGCATTTCCCCTAGGGGATAACGGAGGACGGAAACATGAACGAGGTGATCGATGTTTTCTTGGAGATTTTGACCGTTTTCGAGGAGATTAAGGGTAAATTTCAGGCGATCATCCAGGGGAACCGCCACAAACCGCTCATTTTCCTGTTTTACTTGCGCTAGAAGCGAAGGATTAGCCCGTTCGAGAATTAATCTCACCTCTCCCTCCGGGGAACGACGACGGGTCCCCTCGCGGATGATTTTGACTAAAACTCGATCGCCATTCCAAGCGTTACTTAAATGATTTTTCGAGACGTAGATGTCATCAGCATCTTCGATATCTTGGATAGCAAAGCAAAATTCTTTACTGGAACAGCGCAGCTTTGCTTCTACGACATTTTCCTCGATCACACGACGATAGCGCCCGCGTTCTTTGACAACCATTCCCAGACGTTCCAAAGCATCGAGAATCACTTGCAATTTTTCGCAGCTTTCGGGATCGTCTTCGCAGCCCAGTTTTTTTTCGAGAAGTTTACCCGTAGCTAATTTATCATCACTAAGATGAGAGAGGAGTGTGGCGATCGAGAAGTCCATCTAACAATAATCCTTACTTACAAGACACTGACGGAATGGTGGACAATTAAGTTTAAATACTTATATAATGAGAGGATTGATTTAAACAAACCATTGACTCGAGAGATTATCTCTGTCGGGGTAATTGCGGTCGCTGGTGGTGACAGTGAAGGTAAACTGACCAAGCATCGAACACCCGAACCTACCCTGAGAATTATCGAAGCCTTCGTTAGTATAAGCCAATAGCGAACACCGGCAACTTTTTGGCGATCGCTAGTCTTTCTGGCAGAAGCTTCAGCCTAGTAGAATCTTGTTACTATGGGCAAGGCTAATCCTAGGACTGAAAATTTTATCTAATCTTTGATCTTAGCAAGAACTTGCTACATTTTTCCACAATTACGATAGAGTGTTCTAATATAAGTACAAAAGAACTCGAAAAAGTCACCATGTTGCAAAAGTTACGCCAACGTTACCCCCAAGTTGCCCTGATTAGTGAGTTAGTTCAAATCGATCACGGCAAGTATATTGTGAAAGCGAGCGTCGAAATTGAGGGAAAAACGGTCGTTACAGGTTTAGCTGCAGCAGATACGGTGGAAATAGCCGAAGATAGAGCCAGAGAACGAGCTTTACTGCTTTTAGAGGCTGAAAACACCCCCGATCTCCAGCCTGTGGAAAAAATCAGCCCCAATAATATTTCTCTACCAGAAGATTTACCTAAACCCGTCCCTAGTGCCAAAAAATCGACCAAAACGGCTAAAGTCACTGAAACACCTCGTCCTGAAGCTAAAATTGAACTGGAATTACCCCAAGTTAAGGATATTCCCCCGGCTAAAATTGAACCGGAATTACCCCAAGTTAAGGATATTCCCCCGGCTAAAATTGAACCGGAATTACCTCAAGTTAAGGATATTCCCCCAGCTAAAATTGAACCGGAATTACCCCAAGTTCAGGATATTCCTTTACCGGAACCAGAGCCTTTATTATTAGAAACGGAAACCGATAATTACTCCTTATTATCAGAATTGCCAGAAGAAGCGAGTTTAACTGAAGAAGAACCCCCAGAACCGGAACCAGTTGTTGTTATTCCCGAAGAAATCGATTATTCAGTGCTTAAAACTAAAATTGATGTGGAGATGAAACGATTAGCTTGGACTACAGAAAAAGGTCGGGAATACCTGATTTCTACCTATGGCAAAAAGTCCCGTTTACTGCTAACTAACGAGGAGTTATTAGAGTTCTATAACTACTTATCTAGTATCAGTGCCTAATCACTAAACCTGCTGCATAAATTAAAAATCTTCCGTTAAGTGAGGAGTCTCCGAGTCAGTATTCTCCGAGTCAGGAGAAGCAGAAAGAAATAGATTATTTTCTGGCAGTAGAAAAGCGATCTTTTTCTGGAAAAATCCTTAAATTAAGGACTTTAAGAGCAAGTCTGCGATTAAAAACTCAATTTTGCGGGAGATATAATAAAAAAGGAAGCTATTAAGTAGGGAGGCACAATTATTTGTAGGATGGGTTAGCGGTAGCGTAACATAATCGGGCGTTGAGTTTCATGCTTCAACCCAACCTACGTTCATCTTATATTTAATTCCACCCACCCACTTAGCTGCCAGTCTTTTTCTCCCTATCTCCCTATCTCCCTATCTCCCTATCTCCCTATCTCACTGATAACTGATAACTGATAACTGAATTAGTTTCTCACCGCTTCTGTTTCCGCTTCTTTGGGAACAACCACTGGCACTCCGCTGACTGTTTCGATTTGATAAACAACGCGACTTAATTGGGAAGGACAACAGAGAGGATCCGTGTCTTTATAGCGATTAAAAACCACAATAATTCGATCGCTATTTTGTAAAACAATTCTCTGAGATGCTCCATCAGTGCGGGAATCCATCGGTCGCGGGGAAAGAGTGCCAGCGAATTTACCATCGACAAAAACAAAGTCTTGATAACCCATCGGTCGGCACATTCCATCCACTCCACTCATGGCCGAAATAATGCTAGTTTTACCATAGGTTTGCACGGCCCCGTACAGTAACCATCCCGCTTTATTAAGCGCTTGTTCATTGGCAGTAATTGCCGGACGAACCTGTTCACGACACTGGTTATCAATCACGGTTTTAACGGGAGATTTGGGGATAGGTGCCTTGGCTTTATTCCAATTAGTTAACGGTCGATCAAACCAAGCTCGCGGAGTCTCTTTTTCTGGGGTTTGGCTAATAACTTCTAATAGCTTCCATGTTTCCGAATTTTGATTATTAGCTGGATTGGAGACGGTTTCAACGCTAACTTTAATTTGATATAAAAATCCCGGTTTATAATCAAATCCCTCGATACTATTAGGGAACAATCTCCAGTTTTCCTCTGGTTTTTCTCGAATCTGTAAACAGTCTTTGGTTGGGCCTTGGCTACAGGGTTGTTTCCGAGAATTGATATAAATTGTCTTTTCCGTGCGCGTGGTGGTCGGTGCGGGGGTAAAAGTGAGTATTCCTAAACCTTCGGGAGTACGATAAAATAACTGTAAATCGCCTTTAGCTGTTACTTGGAATTGTTCCACTCCTTGCAAGGCGGCCAGATATTGATTTTCTTGTTTCATCTGCGGTTCTGGACAAGCTTTTTTCGTAGTAGCGATCGCTTGGTTAACCTTGAGCGTGTCATCATTGACTTGATAGCCGGTATTATACTGGTTGCATCCGGCCGAACCACTGAGGATATTTTTCTGGAAAGCGGCAGTAATTTCCGTTTCTTTGACCAAACTTCCGGCTGTCCACCCCCTTAGTTTCCATCGAGTCCCCTCCAAAGGGGAAGTATTAGCGATCGCCGCTTTCCCCGCTAAAGCACAACTTAGGGCAATTGTCAAGAAAATTCCCGTTTTTTTGGCGTTCAAAATTGCTATTCTCCTCGTCAAAGCAACAATTGTATTATGGCGTGGGGTAATCGACTGAGTGGTTAGGATAATTTTTCGGATTTCTCTTTCTGACCATCCCGTGACGGATGAAGAGAGAACAAGTTCCCTCAAACCTTAACCCAGTCAGAAAGTCATCGTTGTCAATAATCACTTTTTGCCCTCAAATGGCCAAAAGTTGACCCCAGTTCACCTTAAGCAGTACAATAAAAACCTTGAGTGACCCCTTAAACAAAAAAAACATCATGGCACAAGGACAAGGATTCGGATTCGGTCTCGGTAAGATTAAAGAATTACAAGACGCTTTCCAAAAAGCGCAACAGGTGCAACAAGGGGCCAAAGTTCTGCAAGAAGAACTGGAAAATATGGAAATTCCCGGCCAGAGTGAAAATGGCTTGGTGACAGTCTATCTCAGTGGCAACCAAGAACCCCGGGGGATTGAAATCGATCCGGCTCTCCTCTCCCAAGATCTGGAGATTGTGGCTGGGTCTATTCTAGAAGCCATGAAAGTCGCCTATAGTGCCTCCACGGAAACCATGCGCAGCAAAATGGAAGAACTGACCAGTGGTTTAAATATCCCCAGTATGTAATCGCTTTTGACGGCAATGGTAAGATGGAAAGTTGGACTAACAAACAAGGAGGTTCAACTTTGCTGACTTTGGGTGTCAATATCGACCATGTGGCCACAATTCGCCAAGCGCGCCGCACCGTGGAACCGGATCCCGTGGCGGCGGCAGTTTTGGCCGAAATCGGTGGTGCTGATGGCATTACCGTTCACTTGCGCGAGGATCGTCGTCATATCCAAGATCGCGATGTGCGGATTCTCCGGCAAACGGTGCGGACTCATCTGAATCTGGAAATGGCCCCGACGGAGGAAATGATCGCCATTGCTCTCGATATTAAACCCGATTATGTCACCCTTGTCCCCGAAAAGCGCCAGGAAGTGACCACGGAAGGGGGGATCGATATGCTGGGCAATTTTGACCGTTTTTGTCGGGTTGTCGAGCGCCTGCAAGCGGCTAATATCCCCGTTAGTTGGTTTATTGATGCCGATTTTGCCCAAATTCAAGCGGCCGCTAACACGGGGGCGAAATTTATTGAACTCCATACCGGTCAATACGCCGAAGCACAACAGGAGAGCGATCGTCAAGCATCGTTAACAATTCTTAAAGAAGGTTGTGAATACGCTTCCTCTCTCGGTTTGCGGGTGAATGCTGGTCACGGTTTGACCTATTGGAATGTTTATGCCGTCGCCTGTTTGCCCAATATGGAAGAATTGAACATTGGTCACACAATTATCAGTCGTGCGGTTTTGGTCGGGTTGGAACGGGCTGTTAGGGAAATGAAATTGGCTATGCGTGGACAATTGTAAAAGCCATCAGCTATCAGCTAATCTCCCGACTAACGAACAATTACACTGAAAAATTAAAGGAAAGATGATGACAACTTATTATTATTTGGTAGCCAGTCAAAAGTTTTTAGAAGAAGAAGCGATCGAAAAGGAAGTTTTGAAGGAAAGAATCAGGAATTATCAAGAAAAAGGTCAAGAAATTGATTTTTGGTTAATTGCCAATCCAGCTTTTTTAGATGCTCCCGCTTTTGCCGATATCAAAAAGAAAACTCCCCAACCGGCAGCGGCGATTGTTTCTCTCAATCAACAGTTTATTACTTGGCTAAAATTGCGTCTAGAATACGTTATTACCGGACAGTTTGAGGCTCCTTCCGATAGTATTCCCGAACCGTTAAAATAACCCTTTTTTGTCTGTGGTAAATAAGTGGTTATAATTAAATAGAAGATAGATTTTGGGTTCGATCCCCCCTGCCCCCCTTGATAAGGGGGGTGCCGATAGGCGGGGGGATCCCCCTTAATAAGGGGGGCTGACGATTTTAACACCTACCTACTTAGCTTGCCGTAACAAGGGAAAATTGCTAGTTTTTGTCTATGGCAAAAAATACAGACGAGGCAATCATTACCAGCTGACTTTGCCTTGCAGCTTGCTAATTTTTCCCTTACCGATTCCCGATACTCGCTCCAAATCTGCTAGGGAAGTAAAGGGTTTTTCTTGCCGGGCAGCGATAATTTTTTCGGCTAATTTGCCACTGATACCGGGTAAAGTATCTAGTTCTTCTTTTGTGGCGGTGTTTAAATTAATTAAGCGATCGCTTTTAATTGTTACAGATTGGGGGCAGTTTTTTCTATCCTGTTCGATCCGATTTTTAATAGTTTCCGGCAGTCCTAATTTAGCGGTACGGTAAAGATCTTGAAATTCTCGCTCGAAATGAGCGGCAACAGTGGGATTATCGATAATAACTAAAGCTTCATCGTTTTGGTGGTTAGCAGCTGCTGACCAATTATGAGAACCAGTAATCACAATTTTATCATCGATTAAACCGAATTTATGGTGTAATTTATCTCCCCGGGCTAGAGCGGGAACTCCTAGGGTATTAATTGGGTTTTGCCAAGGCTGATTATCTGGTTCATAACGACATTTATTACTGAGAGCAACTCCTAATAAATCTAATCCTTCGCTATAGTATCGGAAGGCAAAACTAGGATCAATTAAAGCTTTAATTTCTATCCCTTTTTGATGTCGTTGGGCGAGAAGATTAGCTAGAGGCTGTTCCGTCAGGACAAACAGGGCTAAATTCACGGATTTTTCAGCTTTATTTAAAGTTTCACCAATGAGACCATTGCTAGTAATTGCCCAGGGATAAGTGGTAGAATCGGGGGAAAATTTTACCGTCAGACTACTATTACCGATAGTAATTTTTTGCGGTTTTCTTTGGGGTTTATCTAACCCAAATCTAGGACGATCTTCCCTTCCCCACATCAGATTAAATTCTTGTTGAAAAACTCTAGCTAGTGGGGGATTAGTAATGACTAATAAGTGATTGGCATTCCCGACAGTTTTGGGATTAGAAAAGTCTCCATGAATATCACTTAAGGTATAGTTAGCTGAACTGATTAAAGTAGTGTAATTATCAATAACCATGAATTTATGGTGCATTAAACTGCTACCTTTTGAGCGATCTGCCCTATCATCAATTAGGGGAATACCAGCTTTTTTGAGGATAGTAATTGCATCTCTTTGGGCGATTTCCTCCGCACTTAATTTACCATCTCGATTTAGATCAACTAAGTCAAAAAGGTTTTGATAACGTTCCTGTTCTCGATCGCTTGATTGTTCTTGATTTTTAGCTAAACTATTAATCGGTTTATTGTAAATATTTTCGAGAATAACCCTAACTTTAATTCCCTGCTGATGACGAGCAACTAAAGCTTGAGCGATGGCGGGTAAACGTAACTCTTGCACCGCTAGATCGATCGAACTTTTGGCCGAGTTGATATGATCAATAATAACCTGTTCTAAATTATCCCCCGGGCGATTAATTTGGCGATAGGGATCGGTATAATTTGAACCCTGGGCTTGATTATAATTAAAATAGACTTGAATATATTGATCTTGGGGCAAGGGTTGGGGACGATTTTGGATAACATTCAGAGAATGACAGCCACCCAAAAGAAAAACTGTTCCTAACAAAAATCCCAACTGTCCCATAGGCCGAATTTTTTTTAATCTCAATTTATCTATTGCCATTTTTGTCCACATAATTATCATTACCCTAGGATTCAGGAGGGAATTTTTACCTAAGGAGGTTCTCGGAAATCTGTATGTACTAAATTGATTATAATCAATCCTGATTCTAGATTGAAGACGATGGCTTTGTCTTTGATTGCTTAAATCGCTGACCAAAGATGTGGCATCTAGTTAGGGAATTTTGTTATAATCTGGGGAACAATAGCACTGTTCTTCTAGATTTGGGTTTTACCATGACTGAACTTTTACCCCAATGCAGTAATCTGGCTGGTAATGTTAACAGTATAATTGAACTATTAAAAGGCGAATCCTCTCTCCGCAATCAACAGGATACCAGCAAGATAGAAATTGCCCTACAAAAAGTTATTTCTCCCAAATTTGAAATCGTTTTTGCCGGTGCTTTTAGTGCCGGGAAATCAATGTTAATCAATGCACTTTTAGAGCGAGAATTGCTGTATAGTGCCGAAGGACACGCAACGGGTACAGAATGTTATATTGAGTACGCAGAAGCTGATGAGGAAAGAGTGGTTTTAACCTTTCTCAGCGAAGTAGAAATTCGTACTTTAGTCGATACCGTCTGTCAAAATCTGCAATTAACTAATCCCAGTAACATTAATTCCCCCGAATACTGTAGTCAGTTAAACCAATACTGTCAAAAAATTATCGAACAGGAAGGGGGAGAAGGCAAATCCGAGCGAGCTAAACAAGCTCAGGGTTTAAAATTATTAATTGAAGGATTTACTCAAAATCGTGAGCGGATCCATACGCTGCATAATGCCACCTATTCCATGGAACAATTTCACTTTTCTAATTTAGCAGAAGCGGCAAGTTTTGCCCGTCGTGGTAGCAATAGCGCCGTCTTAAAACGTCTAGAATATTACTGTCATCATCCTCTCCTTAAAGATGGTAACGTTTTGGTAGATTTGCCCGGTATTGATGCCCCAGTCAAAAAAGATGCCGCATTAGCCTATCGTAAAATAGAGCATCCTGATACTTCGGCAGTGGTTTGTGTTTTAAAGGCTGCTTCTGCGGGAGAATTAGCCACAGAAGAAACGGAATTACTCGAAAAAATTAGCTCTAATGCTGGTATTCGTGATCGAGTTTTTTATGTTTTTAACCGCATTGATGAAACCTGGTACTCAGCCCAACTAAAACAGCGTTTAGAGAACCTAATTCAAACGCAATTTCGTGATACTTCCCGCATTTACAAAACCAGCGGACTTTTAGGGTTTTATGGGTATCAGGTGAAAAATCAAACCAATATTAATCAGCGTTATGGGTTAGATTCTATCTTTGCCGAAAGTGTTAAAAATTTAGGAGGACAAGAAGAAACACCGCAATTTGTCAGCGAGTTTAATAACTATTGTGCCAACTCCGGTAAATTACTGGCAACTCCCTTTAAAGTTTCCATCCACGGTTATGAAACTCCTAATAAAAATTACTTCCGAGTTTTAAGCGAGTGGGGAACTCCTTTACTAGAGCAGTTAATTGCTGATAGCGGTATCGAAGAATTTCGCAGGGCAATTACTCGTTATCTTACCGAAGAAAAACGTCCGCAATTGTTTGCAACTTTAGCCGATGATTTACAATCTCTCTGCATTACTCTCAAAAATTATTATCAAGGGATTTATAGTGATTTAGAAAGTCAACCACGAGAAATTGAGGCGATGAAAGCTCTGGAGTTAAATCACCTCAATCAAGAGTTAAAGGAAGTGGGAGAGAAATTAACTAAACATATCGAGGGTTATGTCAATGCTATCGTGGTTAATAGCGATGAAAACTTCGAGGAAGACTTTAAGAAACTGAAAGCGAGAATGGTATCAAGATTGGATGAGTTATTAAATACTTTTTCTGTTAAAAATGCTTACTCGCAAGCGACTTTAACTCATCCTCGCAATGCTACAGCACCTTTATTAGCAGTATTAGTGGAAGCTTTTTATTATCTGTCTAACCAGCTAGAAGATGTGTTAATTGAGGAGTCAACCAGTTTAATTAGTCGCTTTTGTCAGCGTCTTTTAGATGCGGTAAGACAAGGTGATTATTATCGGCAAATCTATCGTTTATTAGGCAATGATGGCCACCTAGAAAGTCAGCTAAAACAGCTAGAATTGCAGTTAATTCATGCCTTGATTTCCGAAGCAAAAACTGAGTGTGATCGCTATGTAAGAGAAAATCATAATTTTTACAACGAAGGCACTTTTTCGATCTTTCAATTTCGGGAAACTGTGCAACAAACTGCCCAAGGTTATGACTGTGAAAGTATTCTTGCTGCCGAACCTGCTATCCGTCAATTACTTAAGTTAGATTTTGAGCCAAAAGTATCAGCAACAATTCATAAAAACTTCCGCCAAACTGTTAATAATACTCTGAAAAATCAATTGATACCAATGGCAAAAAAACAAGCGGATACTATTCTACAACAGTTCAATCAAGCTCGTTCTTATCTAGAACAAACTTTAGAACAGGAAGCAGCGGAAAAAATTGCGAATAATGCCCGCAAACAGGAAGAAATTCACCAAAAAATTGAGGATTATAACCAAGCGATAAACTCTCTTAATACTTGTTTAACTGCTATGGGTTTACAGAAAAATCATTTACCTGTAATTGGTGAACAAGAATTAGAGATTGTCCCAGAAGTTGTTAATTACTCCAGCGATTAATATGGGGAGTGGGAAGGTGAGAAGTGAGGGGAAACAATCCATCTGTTAAAAACCGATTTGCTGTCAAAGCAAAAAATTAATTAAAATTAAAACTCATCGGGGGATAAGCGATCGAAGTCTTGTTATTCTTAAACTGGTAGGTTTTGGGATTTTTTTAGGCCCGCAGCTTAACCCGATCAACCGATAACCGATAGAGGGGTGCAGAATGGGAGAATGGTTAGATTTTACCGATGAAGTGGTCACTGTTAATGGCAAAGGTGAGGAAATTAAACGGGAAAAAGTCACTAATCGAGGTTATAAATATTTTTTAAGCAAAAAAACCTTTTTAGAAATGATTTCTATCCCTAGCGGTCAATACCTCATCGGTGCGCCCAAAAGCGAGTTAGGCTGGAAATTGAGTCAAAGTCCCCAATCTCCGGTTAATATTCAGGCCTTTTGTCTGAGTCGCTACCCAATTACCCAACGACAATGGCGCGAGGTGGCAAAATTAGAACCAGTAAATATTGAACTTAATCCCTATCCGGCCCATTTTGAAGGTTACGATCGCCCAGTAGAACAAATTAACTGGTGGGAAGCGGTGGAATTTTGCGATCGCCTATCCCGTCTCACCGGACTCAATTATCGTTTACCCGCAGAAAAAGAATGGGAATACGCTTGTCGGGGGGGTACATCAACCCCCTTCCACTTTGGCCTGACAATTTCCACTGATTTAGCCAACTATTCCGGGGTGGACTGGGATTATGGCGGCAAAGTGTGCAGTTATGGTCGTTATGGGGAAGGTTCCCTAGGATGCGATCGCAGGGAAACCACACCGGTAGGAATGTTTGCCGTCGCTAACCCTTTCGGACTCTACGACCTGCACGGAAATGTCAGGGAATGGTGTGCAGATTACTGGCGCGATAACTACGAAGCAGCCACAATAGAAGATAGGGACAGACGAGTTTTACGGGGGGGTTCCTGGAATGATGGCCCTAACAAATGTCGCTCGGCCTACCGGGTCAAATTTCTGGCTACTGCCGGACTCTATGATATCGGTTTTCGTGTGGTTAGCGATAATTCTCCTTAAATCTGAAAACCGATCACTGATTACCGGTGACAGGGAGGTGAAAAAATTGAAAATAGAACTACCCCAGCAAATAATCAGCGAATTTTGTCAGAAATGGCAGATATCTGAAATGTGTTTATTCGGATCGGTTTTGCGGGAAGATTTTCGTCCAGATAGCGATATTGATATACTGGTCAGTTTTCAAGATAGTGTTTCTTGGGGACTTCTGGAGTTTTCGAGGATGAAACGGGAATTAGAGAATTTATTGGGACGGAAAGTTGATTTGCTAACGAAAAAATCGATCGAGCAGAGTCATAATTGGATTCGTCAACGAGAGATTTTAGGGACAGCGCAAGTGATTTATGTGGCGGGATAAGGCTTTTTTACTAGATATTGTCCGAGCAGGTCAATTAGCTCAATAATTTGCCGATCAACCGGCAAAATTTGCAGGTGTTTGTCAGAAAAATTTTGAAAATGTACCGCTCCTCGATCGAGAGTTAGAATTGATTTTAGAGACAATAAAGGTGATTTAACCAAATGATTGCTAACTTTGACCATAACTATCTTTCCCCGGAAGATTATTTAGCAACGGAGAGAATAGCCAAGGATAAACACGAATATATTCGCGGTCAAACCTACGCCATGGCTGGTGCAAGTAAAGCCCATGGTATGATTATTATCAACTTAGCCACACTTTTAAAAAACCGGCTGCGGGGTAGTGGTTGTCTTGTCTATGCCACAGATATGAAAGTTCGTCTAGAAATAGCTAATAGTTATTTTTATCCCGATCTTGTGGTCACTTGCGACTCGCGAGATAATCGGTCTTTCTCGGAAGATTTTATCCGTTATCCGCGCTTGATTGTAGAAGTATTATCCCCCACTACGGCTGCCTTTGACCGGGGTGATAAATTTGCCGACTATCGTTCCCTTGAAACTTTAGAAGAATACGTTCTTATCAGTCAAGAACGCATCAGTGTGGATTGTTTTCGTCGCAATGATGAAGGATTCTGGGTTCTTTATCCCTACAGCAAAGGAGCAGATATTTATCTAGCTAGTATCGATTTTCACTGCGCGATCGCATCTTTATACGAAGATATAACAGAAATCTGTTAAAAAATCAGATCAGTTTTTTTCTGTTTACTATTTACTTTTTACCTGATTAATGCTTGTCATCCTCTCCGCTATTGTTCCAGTGGGTTTTATCATCCTCATCGGTGTGATAGCAGGAAAAATTCTCACTGTGGAAGTGCATTCCCTTTCCCAAATCACGGTGTATATTCTTGCCCCCGCTTTGGTGATTGATGGACTCTATCGCACCACTTTATCCGGCAGCAATATCGGTTTAATTCTCCTAGGCTTTGCTCTTATCTCACTGGTAATGGCGATTGTCGTCGAAATTATGGCCTATTGTCTCAGTCTCGATGCTGATACCCGCAAAAGCCTCATGGCTGCCGCCGTGATGCCTAATAACGGTAATATGGGTTTACCTGTGGCTAGTTTTGCCCTGGGTGCGGCCGGACTGGAAAGAGCGATAATCTATATGATTGGCTCTAGTATTCTTTTATTTGGTATTAGTCCCGCTTATTTGCGAGGAAAAAGCTTTCTTTCAGGATTTCGCCTAGTTTTTCGCTTGCCCTTAATCTGGTCAATTTTTATCGGCATTAGCTTTCAAACTTTCTCTTTTCATCTTCCCCTGCAATTAGATAAAAGTATTAGCTATCTGGGACAAGCGGCAATTCCTTTGGCTTTAATTATCCTAGGTATTCAATTATCTCAGCAAAAATTAGCGATCGGTAAATTAGAATTATTAGGGGCCTGTTTGCGTCTTTTAGTCGCTCCTCTTTTGGCATTTGCGATCGGCAGTAGTTTAGGATTAACTGGTATGGATCTAAAAATTCTTATCCTACAGAGTGCCATGCCCACCGCCGTTAATACCGTCATTTTAGTCACAGAATTCGGTGGTTCAGCCGCTTTAATGGCCCGCACAGTTGTGGTCACTACCCTTGCTAGTTTTCTGACTATTCCTTTCTTTCTTTGGTTATTAAAAGTCTATTTATAGCAGTTATCTTAAGGGTGAGGTGCGAAGTTTTCGTTTTGTTAACTGTTGACTGAAAAAAGCTCCAGCACTCCCTTTTCCCTTCTCCACAACTCCCACTCTGCAATAACTACTGGCAGCCAGAAATACGTTGGGTTCATATCATACTTTGTGCTTTTTGTCAAAAAAACTTTTTTTTTGCAATAAAACTACACAAAAAAAAGATCATCGTTGTGGGTGAAATTGACTGATTTACCCGTCCTAATTAGGATCACCTTGTAGGTGTGGCAAGGGTTTCAACCATTGCTGTCCAAAAAAGCACAGAATAACCCATTATGAAATTCAGTAAAATCGCTGTAACCATCATAACATCGTTGTTAAATAAAAATCTTTCTCAATTAATTCTTAAGAATTTGTAAATATTGCGAAATGTTAATTTAAATATTCTCAAGTTTGTGGAGTCAATAAATAATTTTTGCTTATCTTTGTCGGAAAATAGAACTCCTGCAAAAATCCAACATCTACCATGGGGTTAGAATTCAGCATTCATACTAAATCCGTTGAGTAACGCACAGAAAACGGGTTTCTCGGAGAAACCCGTTTTCTGCTCATGCACTCATGCAAAAAGGGGAATAAATAATCAGTCTTTAATAACCAGATTTAGTATCAGGAGTCAGGAGTCAGTATTCAGGAGATTATTTTTATTTATTCTCCCCACTTCCCCACTTCCCCACTTCCCCACTTCCCAATTCATAATTCATAATTTAACCTTTGACTCACCCCGGCAATAGCAGCCAAGAGAAACCAAACAATAGTATTAATCTTGACATCGGAGAGGGTGACATCGACGAGATTAAACAAAACGCAAGCACCAAAGGCCACCAGATAGGTAAAGATAATTAACTCACCCCCGGCTTTTTGTTGCCGTAGAAAGATAAATAAACGCCACCCTTGAGCATAAATCCAACCCACCCAAACAGACAACAAAATTAAGCCAATAATTCCCGTTTCTGCCATTAACATCAAATATAAATTATGGGGATGACCTAACCATAATCCCTGACTTTTTTCGTAGAGAGGTGTAAAACTGCGTAATCCCCAACCGAATAGGGGTCTTTCTTGGGTCATTTCTAGAGTAAAACGCCATTGAGTTGATCTGAGAGTCGCTAGAGGGCGATTGGGGAACATTTCATCGGATAATCGCGCCCAAATCGCCCTAGGAACCAAAAAACGCACACTATCCCTGAAAGGATTTGGTCCCCAAGAAGCGAGGGAAATCACCCCCCCCAAGAGGATAAAACCGGCGACTAAGGCATTCCAACCCAGATAAAGGGCGAAAATTAGGCCTCCTAAAAAGGCTAAGGCCCAAGCATTGCGAGAATTGCTTAAAAATAGCCCTACACCGTCGATCAATATGGTTAAAGTTAAAAACCCGACTTTGAGATTTAAAAGGTTATTTCTTTGTCTGTGCCACTGCCGCAAAGTTAGAATTAATAAACCGATCGCTAAAATCAGAGTTATTAATAAATAAGCCCCCAAAAGATTAGCATACATAAAAACCGAAGACATCCGCCCCAAAGGTTCGCCCCCCACCCCGTAGGGCCAGGTAAAAATCCCTTTTAATGCTTCCGGTTTTTGCCAACCGAGAAAAATTTGTCCCCATCCCATCACCACTACCCAAACCGACGGAATAACCATCACCCAAGCTAGTTGACGCAATTGAGAGGGTTTTTTAATTAATTGCCGAATATTGCTAAAAAAGAAGAAAAAAGGCAGAAAATTTCCTAAACCAATCCAAGCATCCCCCGGAGTTGGGGAAAGACTGGCACTAATCATTAACCAAAGTGTGACGATACCGAGACCTTGATTAAGACGTGACTGGATAATTGCCCGAAAATTGCCGGTAAAAACCCTAATTAACACGATAATAATGCCGATACCCGCCAACTCCGGCAGCATCATGGCGATAAAAACTGAAAAAAGTATTAAATTCCACTCCCACCCTTGACAAAAAATCTTTTTCATCGAAAATTTTGGGTCTGAAACCCCGTCGTTCTACGACGGCTTTACTGTTAAATATTAGCACATTTACGAAATATGTGTTAGAATGTGAGACATGGAAAAAGCCTACTCGTTTCGATTTTACCCAACACCCGAACAAGAGTCGCTATTGCGGCGCACATTGGGCTGTGTAAGATTAGTTTACAATAAAGCTCTCCACGAACGAACACAAGCATGGTACGAAAAGCAAGAAAGAGTAGGCTACGCTCAAACTTCTTCAATGCTAACCGAGTGGAAAAAGCAAGAAGAATTAGACTTTTTAAACGAAGTTAGCTGTGTACCTTTACAACAAGGGTTAAGACACCTACAAACAGCTTTTACTAACTTCTTTGCTGGTCGTACTAAGTATCCTAACTTTAAGAAAAAACATCAGGGAGGAAGTGCCGAATTTACCAAATCAGCCTTTAAATTTAAAGACAGACAAATCTATTTAGCTAAATGCACAGAACCTTTACCTATTCGATGGTCAAGACAAATCCCAGAAAGCTGTGACCCAAGCACAGTAACAGTCAGATTACATCCTTCTGGACGTTGGCATATCTCAATTAGATTTGATGACCCAACAATTAAGCCATTACCCCCAACCGATAAAGCCATTGGAATTGACTTAGGAATTAGTAGCCTTGTGATTACCAGCGATGGAGACAAGGTATCTAATCCTAAGCATTTTAACAAACATTATCAGAGGTTGCGAAAGGCACAAAAAAGCCTTTCTAGAAAACAGAAAGGCTCAAAAAATCGAGAAAAGGCAAAAATCAAAGTAGCCAGAATTCACGCTCGAATCACCGATAACAGAAAAGACCATTTACATAAGCTAACCACTCAATTAGTTCGTGAAAACCAAACGATTGTGGTTGAGAATTTAGCCGTCAAGAATATGGTCAAAAACCCGAAATTATCTCAGGCAATATCTGACGTTAGTTGGGGAGAAATTACCCGACAATTAGCCTATAAATGCCGTTGGTACGGCAGAAATTACATCGAAATAGATAGATGGTTTCCTAGCTCTAAAAGGTGTAGTAATTGCGGGCATATTGTCGAAAAGATGCCGTTAAATGTTCGAGAATGGGATTGTCCAGACTGTGGGACTCACCATGACCGAGATATTAACGCCAGTAAAAATATTTTGGCCGCAGGGCTTGCGGTGTCAGTCTGTAGAGCGACCATAAGACCAGAACAGAGTAAATCTGTTAAGGCAGGTGCGGAACCCCGCAAGGGAAAGAAGCAGAAACCTAAATCGTGAGGTTTGGGAATCGCCGTCCGTTTTACGGCGGCGAGGATGTCAAGCTATGCAGGTTGCCAACAATCGTCACGGGTCAGACGAATTTGGGCAAGGGCAAAAATAGTCGGGATAATCCGGCCGTAATCGGTGGCGATCGCCTTCCAACCGAGATCAGCAATAAACCAACCCCATAAAGCCGGTCCTACCAAACTTAACACGGTTCTGACGGCTCCGTACCGGGCCGCCGCCCTAGTCATGCCCTGTTTAGCCGTTTGTAGGGCTAATTGATTAGCAATTGCCCCACCCTGGACTAGGGCAGTTTTTGCCCCTTGATAGCGGGCAAAATGAAGAGCGAACTGCCCGGCGATATGTTTGAGCAGAATCGGTTTCAGGATAGAATTAACGGCGATGACGCTACTGCCTTTGAGGACTATATCGAGGGGATTGTGTTGTAGGTGAACCGGTAAGGGTTGGGGAGTGCGGCAATCCGCGAGTGCTTTTTGAATTTGAATCGAGAGGGATTTTTGTTCCGATGGGGGGAGACGTTTCCAAGCTTTGTTAACGAGGTGAAGATAGATTTCCGCTTCAATTTCCGTTGTCGGCATTTTTTGGGAGTAGGGAACCTTGAGGAAATGACAGACACGAACTAGAATTTGACGATAACTAACTTTTTCCGTTTGACCTTTTAATACTGTCACACCATCGGCGGCTAGATAACGAAAACGATCCTCAACGCTATCTAACCAACTTTCCCAATCCTGACTTTGAACTGCGATTGCGTCGGGCGCTCGTAGATAATCGAGAGGGTTAAAACGACGGCAAAAGAGGATGTTAGTGATTTGCTGTAGTTCCTCCTCGGTGGCTAACTCCAAAGCTGTGCGTAGTTCGTCCAATGTGGTTTTTCCTCCTCAGCCCCAATAATCAAATCAGTTTCGCTAGTGCTGATTACTACTAATATTAACTCAAGGGTTCACAGGATTAGGAAGGCTAGTGACAAATTTTTCGATTAAGGTTGGGATCATTGGTGCGGGTTTAGCCGGGTTAACCTGCGCTCGTCAGTTGTGCGATCGAGGTTATACTGTTAAGCTATTTGATAAGTCTAGAGGCATTGGTGGTCGTTTAGCCACGCGACGGGTTAATCGAGCTAATCAAGAGATTGCTGTGGATCATGGCTTGCCTTTTTTGACTGTTCAGGGGGAAAAAACGGCGGCTTTAATTGATAATCTTCTGAGAGAGAATATAGTTACTTCTTGGTTTGATTCTAGCTATGTTGCTCCTTCTGGCATCAATAGCGTGGCGAAATTTTTAGCTCAAGGGTTAGAAATTGAACGAGATTTTCTGGTTACTCGTCTGGAAAATCGTCAAGGAAAATGGGTTTTAAACAATAACGGTCAAATTCGGGGGGAGTTTTCGGCGATTGTCCTGGCTATTCCCGCCCCGCAAGCGGCGTTATTATTAGAAAACTCTCATATAACTACTATGCCAGAATTGCGATCAATCGTTTACGATCCCTGTTTAACGGTAATGGCGGGTTATGGCGATTCTTTACCCGCAGTTGCTCCCGCCACCGATATCGCTTGGTTAGGACTTGATAGCAGTAAACGGCAATCATCCCCTGATTATGTCTTTGTTGTGCATAGTAGTGCCGATTTTGCGGTTAAATATCTCGATAGCGAGGATTTAGAAGCAGTTAAGCTAGATTTGCTCGCTCGTGCTTCTTTGCCTCTCCCCGATTGGTCTCAGCTGCACCGTTGGCGTTATGCTTTAGTCCGTCAGGGTTTAGCTGTACCCTGTTTAAGTGTTAATAGTCCTTTACCTCTAGTTGCCTGTGGTGATTGGTGTCAAGGGGGAGATTTATCGAGAAATTCTTCCCTAGAAACGGCCTTAACTTCTGGGATAGCGGCAGCTAATCAAGTTCAGCAGCTACTCTCTTAAGAATCTAGAGACAAGTTCAAATTCTTAGGTTAAGCTTAAGTTAACAAAAGGTTAAATAATATAATAATGTAGATATCCTATACTGGGGGGTCGGTAACAATGGAAAAATTCAATTCTAAAGATAACTTTCTCTACCCTAAAACCAGCTACAGGGGTTTATTCACGCCACAAAATTTAGTTTTTAACGCTAATTTGCAGGAATTCGCCCTGAGAGTCTCTTTTATCGCTGGTTTACACAGTGGGGGAAAGCTGACCTCCACGGAAGCTTACGAGAAAATTAACCAGCTTTGGCAAGAGTTGAATACCAGTCAAAAATTCCTACTAGCTAATCATTTTGAGGATCACGGAGATTGAGAGATGGGGGTTTTTCAGTGATCAGTAAACAGCATCTAGACTGCCACAGTAACAAAAGTGGGTCAAGTAGTTCTAGTCAAGTCAGAGCTTTCTGGCCATAGCTGGCTTTCATCTTCTAGATAAAAATGTTATCAAAAGACAACAAGAGGTAATTCGGCCGCTACAATATGATAGCGAGTTGTCAAGAGAACAGTAAAAGAACTGCCAATTGGATCTAGATGCCTCAATATACTACTAAACAAGCAACGGAAAACCCTGTTGTGTCCGACCAGTCCGCCAAGAATCCCTTTTCACTATTTGGTCAATTTTGGGAAAGCCTAAAAATTGTCGCTCAACCCTATTGGTATCCAACGGAGTTAAATGGACGCGCCTTTGGAGATGTGATCATTTCTTGGGGGATGTCAGCTTTGATCCTTTTAAGTATCTTGGCAACGGTGGGGGTAGAAGCTTTTAGTAGCTACTGGAATCGTTATGTACTCGATATTATTATTGAAGATAGAGACCTTTCTAAATATCTCAATACGCTTTGGTTATCCAGTTTGTTGATTATAGGAACAACGGGGTTATTTGCTTTTTCTCAATTTATTCGTCGTCAAGTGGCATTGGATTGGTATAAGTGGTTAACGAAACAAACCGTCAAAAAATATCTCAATTATCGCGCTTATTATAACATCGATTTTACCTCAGCTTTAAAAAATCCCGATCAAAGATTATCTCAAGAAATTGAACCAATTACGACCATGACCCTGAGGTTTTTAATTACCTTCGTGGAAAAAGGGTTACAAATGATTACTTTTGCAATTATTCTTTGGACAATTTCTCGGCAAATTGCGGTTTATCTAATAATTTATACGATCGCAGGAAATTTAATAGCAATTTATCTAACTCAAGAATTAAACAAAATTAATCAATCGGAGCTTAATAATAAAGCTGATTATAGTTATGCTTTAACCCATGTGCGTAACCACGCCGAATCCATTGCTTTTTTTCAGGGAGAAGAGCAGGAAGAAAAAATCATTGAAGGCCGTTTTGAACGGGTTATTCAAAGCTCGGAAAAACTGATCAATTGGGAACGGTTTAATAATCTTTTTAATCGAGGTTATCAGTCAGCGATTAGTGTATTTTCAATGTTTATTTTGACCCCGATGTTTATTAAAAACGAAATCGATTATGGGGAAATTAGTCAAGCGAGTTTATGCTGTTTCCTTTTTTCTAATGCCTTGGGACAATTAATTACTGAATGGGGAACATCGGGTAAAGTTTCAAGTTATATTGAACGGTTAGCTACCTTGACAGATGCCTTAAAAGTTGCCAGTGAAGAGCCGAAAAACTTAAGTCGTATTACCACCCTGGAAGATAATCGTCTAGCTTTTGAAAATTTTACCCTACAAACTCCCGATTATGAAAAGGTAATCGTGGAGAATTTATCGGTTTCTGTCCCTTTGGGAGAAAGCCTACTGATTATTGGCCCCAGTGGTCGAGGAAAAAGTTCCTTGTTACGAGCAATCGCCGGTTTATGGAAAGCAGGTAGCGGCCGTTTAGTGCGTCCTCCTTTAGCTAAAATGTTATTTTTGCCCCAACGTCCTTATATTATCCTTGGCACTTTACGGCAGCAATTACTTTATCCCCATACCAATGAGCAGGTGAGCGATGAAGAATTAGAAAACATCTTAAAAAAAGTCAACCTGCAACATTTATTAACTGACAAAAATACCTTAGATAAACAAGTCAATTGGGAACAGATTTTATCCCTCGGAGAACAGCAAAGACTAGCTTTTGCTCGACTATTAATCACTAAACCCACTTTTACTATCTTAGATGAAGCAACCAGCGCTTTAGATTTGACCAATGAAGCCAGCTTATATCAGCAATTACAGGAAAGTGAAACCACTTTTATTAGTGTTGGTCATCGGGAAAGTTTATTTAATTATCATCGATGGGTCTTAGAGTTAACAGAAAATTCCCATTGGCAGCTGTCAACTGTAGAAGATTATCAGCGCAAAAAAGTTAATGACATGGTAATGATGTCAAAAAAATCAGAAGATTTTTCGGCGGTAAAAATAGAGCCTTTGTCTGAGGTTAAAACTGAGCATGATGCGGAAATTGCAGGAGTTTCTGAAATAGCCGAAGGTTTGTCCCATCAACAAATGCAGTCCCTAACTGATTATTCTTTAAGTAGCGTTCGTAATCGAGCCAGTTTAGGTAAAATTATTACTGCCAAAGATGGTTTTAATTATCGTTACGATAAAGACCCAAAAACCTTAAAATGGGTGAGAATATAGCTAATGGGGTGACAAACAGATTGAAAGTGAGACAGAGTATTCAGACTTCCCCCTCTCAGGAGAACTAGAGAATCAGGTTTTTGCTGGGTAAGTTGATTAACAAGCTACTAACTGATAACTGATAACTGATAACTGATAACTGGTATAGGAGTTTTATCAAATGAAAGCACTGGAAAAACTGGTGACGGAACGATTATATTTAGTCCCCTTAAAGCTTGAACTTCTCAAGGCCGCAATTATAGGTATCGATGAATTGGCAACAATTTTGGGGGTAAAAGTTGCAGCTGACTGGGCCGAACAAGAGTTGATTCAAGCTTTCCCTGATATTGCGAATATTTTGCTGCAATTCCCCTTCCAAAATGAGTGGGGGTGGGGGAGTTTAATTATTCATCAAACAGAAAATACCCTTATTGGTCATGTGATGATCAAAATTATTCCTGATGTCACAGGTTTACCCACAGATGCTGTAGAAATTGGCTATCAAGTAGCGCCGTTATATCGACGACAAGGCTACGCATCCGAGGCGACAAAAGCAATGATGGACTGGACACTTTCTCAACCTGGTATGCAAACAGTGACCGCCGGCTGCGCTCCCGATAATATAGCTTCAAAGCGAGTTTTAGAAAAAATAGGCATGGATCTGATAGAAGCACGAGAGAAAGTCTTGGTCTGGAAATTAAGTAGGGTTTGCTGAAAAAGTTTGTTGGTGGGGTTAGGAGTCAGTTATCAGTTATCAGTTATCAGTTATCAGTTCACTGAGAAAACTCCCCACTTCCCCACTTCCCACACCCTACACCCCACACCCCACACCCTACACCCTCTTTCAAGTCAGGAGTCGGGGGGGAAATCTGGAGTCAGAGCCTCGTCGATGCGATAAAATACTCTGGCTCTGTATTTGTTGGTTTATGAGTTAACTAGGACTTCAGCGATCGCCTGGGAGATGGGAAAATAAGGAGGATAAAGTTCTAGCCAGAAAAACTCACCAACGGGATTAATTTCTAAAAAGATATAACGTTCATCTGGTGTGACAATCATATCAATTGCACCATAATTGAGACCGAAATATTTCATTAATTCAAGTAGTTGCTTTTCAATAGTTTTCGGTAAATCGTAGGGTTGCCATTGTTGATGGAGCGCTCTTCCCTCTTTTCGCCAATCGTAGATAGCGCCGTCTAATTGTTGGGAATTAATCGCCGCCGTAAATATTTGTTCACCGACGATAGTGATGCGTAATTCCAAAGCTTTAGGAATGTTTTCCTGAAAAGTCATGGGACAAAATTGCAAACCTTCCAAATTATCTAGGTCTTCCTTTGTAACAGGACTGGTAAAAACAACCATTTCCTCTTGCTTGTCTCCATAAATAGCAAATTGAGAAAGCATTTTAGTCACAATTCCCGTCGCTTCAAACTCCTGAGCAAATTGCTTGACAGCTTCAGGATTATTAGAAGTTA
The DNA here is from genome assembly GCF_014698375.1 of Microcystis flos-aquae FACHB-1344. Lineage (NCBI taxonomy): Bacteria > Bacillati > Cyanobacteriota > Cyanophyceae > Chroococcales > Microcystaceae > Microcystis > Microcystis flos-aquae. Next base: position 26,787 of record NZ_JACJSW010000148.1, read on the forward strand.
AAGTCCCCGGAATTAATAAACCTAATTGTTGCGCTACTTGTAACTGCAATTGTTTATGATTGGCATGATCTACCTTAGCAATTGGATCAAGATGAAAACCAGATAAACTAGCAATCATTCCTCGAATACTTAACCGACATTCCTTAAGAGAAGCTTCGCGAAATTGACTATCCATCCCATCGGGTAATTTTAGTCCGTATCTCATGCGTCGATACCAGACAGAAGAAACTTCTTTTAGCTCTAATTTTTGTTCTCCATCGGTAATAATTCCGCCTTTTTTATCGCCTGAGTAAAGATCAACTTTCACCTCTGTAGGGAAGCGATCAGTATCAAAACGGAAGGCTTTTTTCCCCATCGTTTCTATGGCTTTGATTACCAGAGGAATACTTTCATTATCGTGGCTAAAAGTAACAATTAAAACGGTCATAGATTTCCTTGAAAACTTAGGATTAACAATTTTTTGAGCGCCAGCTTTGCCGATCAACCGAAGACTAAAAAATCAGCGATCGCATTAGAAATAGGTAAATCTAAATCCCGTTCTAACATTCCCCACTCACCACAGGGATTAACTTCTAAAAAAACGTATTCTCCCCCAGGAGTTAAGATAAAATCAAACGCCCCAAAATTCAACCCTAAATTAGCCATAAAAATCTGAAGTTGCTGCAATAGTGAATCGGGTAAAGTATGATGTTGCCAAGCACCCGGATCAATACCCGGTCTTCGCCAATCTACGGCAGAATTATTATACTGAGAAGATTCTAAAGCTCCCACAAATGTCTGTCCATTAACCACGACAACTCTCAATTCTAATTGTTTGGGAATTTCCGCTTGAAAAACCATAGGACAATAACGTAAAGATTCCGCTTCCTCAAGGTCTTCTGCTTTCACCCTACTGGTATAAAGAAAAAATTCCGGCGACTCCATACTTCGGGCGATCGCAGTTAACAATTTACTCACCATTCGTCCCTGAACCTGGGAAAAAAACTCCCGGGCAGCATCAGGATTATTGGTAACTAAGGTAGGGGGAATAATCAAGCCAACTTCTGAGGCCAAACGAAGTTGTAATAACTTATTTTTAGCCTTCTCAATTTGCGCTAAATTATCTAACCAACGCGCTGACCTTAAACTATCCCAAAAACCAGCCAAAGTCGTCTGGGATTCTCGCACACAAGCCTCCCGAAACTGAGGATCTAAATCTCCTGTTATTTCAGGTTGCCAAATACGTCTTGTCCAAACAGATTGCACCTGTTGACTATCAATAGATTGATGGTTATAGGTTAATTGATAAAAACTTTTTTTACCATTAAATTGGGCTGCTAATTGAACCTCTAAGGGAAATTTATCGGTATCTAAGCGAAAAGGTGTGGCTCCTTTTTTTTCTATCGCCTCAGCCACGCGGTCAATCGTGAAAAAATCGCCGCTATGGGTCAACAATAAAACAACTTTAGGCGATTCTTTCATATCAGTTGCAAGTCCTTACATTTTAACCCATCTTAAGGCTTTTGGGTCGGTCTTTATTGATCCTAATCTCAAGAAAATGCTGCAAAAAGTCTTGCTTTTGCTTGACTTATTGCAGTATTGGTTTTTTCTTGAGTAATTACTAAAGTTACTTTACAGCACTTCTCAGGATCTCAACGTGCAGTTTTTTTGGCTGCGAGCCTTGCTTAGTGGAGCTTTTAGCTTTTTGTCTGTACGGTGTAATCAAGAAAAGTGCTGTAATTACTCAAGTGATCTGAGTTTAATAATCTTCCCAGTCAGAAGGGTATTTAAAGGTGGTCCCGAAGGTAGGCTCAGGGGAAGGAGACTTGATGGAAGATTCCTCTTTGCTTACGGACAAGAAACGAGCAAAGAAAGGAAGTGCTTTACCTTGTTGATCGTTGGGATATGCCATAGTTATTCCTGTGGTAATTTCAAGTGAATAGGTTTAATCACTCAGACAAAACTAACAACCTGTACTAACCCTTGAAAGCTTTGCTGTGCATGGCTTTCAGAATTGGGATTGTGCAGATAATTTGCCTTTGTTTGGGTGATGGAAAAGATTGTAAGCACTAATCTGGCCAATGTCAAGCACTTAAGAAAAATTTAAGAAAAATTTCCGCTAAATCATACTAAATCCTTTGATTATCGGCTATTTATGAGGACAGGCACTTATGCAAAAGGCACTCACGCAAAAGGCAACTGGATAAAAATAAATAGATTAGTAGATTGGATGATTTAAATTGTAGTCCTTCGATTCGAGAGTTTTATGCAGAAGTGTTGAATCCGGCAATAAAACTTCACAAAACCAGTATTTTACAGTGCTAAATTAGATTCGCTATTGGGAATGGAGTCAATAATCAGTCCTTTTTGGTATCATCAGAGCGAATACATAACTTGGTCATGATCTTCAATATCTTAACATTCAACACTTCTGAGTTTTGTGGTGAAAGAAAGTTTTTTAATGTCGGTTATTGGCTCCCCCGTACCCAAGATCAACAGGAGGCATCTTGTACTCAGTAATCAGTGATCAGTAAACAGTAATCAGTGATCGGTGAAAAGACAGTAGAAACTATCATTATAGACCTAGTTGCCACACAGAAACCACAAGAGCCATACTCTGTCACTTAAAACTCAAATCTGATAACTGATAACTGATAACTGATAGCTGCACGACCAGAAGTGTTGAACGGGGAAAAAAGTCGTACAAAATTTGATATTATAGATAAGAAAACAAAGTAAATATACACCAATAAATGTGAATAAGCCATGCTAACAATTTTCCCAAAACTAATGAAAGAGCTTCTCAAGCCACTCCCCAAAAATGACTATCCCGCATTAAGTACATTTACTTTTGTGTCCTGTTGGATAGGTTTTGCACTGGATAAAAGTATCGTCAGCATGAGAGACTTAAGCGCACGCCTGAAAATG
>NZ_JACJSW010000149.1:0-6501 GCF_014698375.1 Microcystis flos-aquae FACHB-1344
ATTTTTCTATTTTTATGGCTTCTAGAGCCATACAATCTAGCGGAAAATACCGTAATAATTTCTAAGACATCTGGCGCTAAATCCTCCTCAAATGTACTGTCTTCAGTTCGATTAATAATGACAACTTCAGTCCCGAATTGTTCACACAGACTAAAGATTAATTCCCTACCAAATCTAAGTAATCTATCCTTATGAGTTAAGACTAATCTCTCTACTTTACTATCAACAATCAACCGAATTAATCACTTTAATCCTTTTTTGTTGTAGTTAAGTCCTGAACCTAGGTCGTCTATAATTTCAACTTGCCAACCGTTTTGAGCGCAAAACAGTTCGACAACTTCTTTTTGACGTTCTAAATCCTTCTTTTGGTCATGACTAGAAACACGGCAATAGCCAACAGTATAAGAGAGATTCTCTTTTAAACCAAGCAACTGAGAAATTGTATAACGACGATGCCCATTAGCAGTCCGTTCTGGAATTAGTTTACCTTCAGACTCCCAACGCCTTAACGTCGATACGCTTACACCTTTCAATTTAGCTGCTTCCGCTCTGGTTAACTTACTCATAGAACGATTATAGCATAAGTCATGAGTAATTTTGGATAATATTAGTTAGGTTTTTGGCTTCTGTATTTAACCCCCAATCCCTGGGATCATTGCCCTTAAAAAGGGATACAGTGGACTCTGTATCCCCTTTAATCACCTGAGATTGCCTTTAACCTAGCGGGTGGAATAAGAGATCGGGATAAAAGCGATTAAATTCGATTAAAATCCCGGCAGTGAAAGTCAGCAGCGCCATAATTAACACGGGTGCGGACGAGAGAAATTTAGTAAGTCCTTCCATCTGAGTTCTCCTAGGGAATAAAAAGTCAAGGGTTTGACACAAAAATTAACGAGGGGAAACGGTAATTTCCGAATCCTTAACGGTTAATTTACCGGAAGTGGCTTCTTGTAAAGCCGCCAAGGGCCAGAGAAAACCCGTTAACATTTTGCTGAGAGCGAGGGGAACATCGATGATGATTTCCTTCATTTCGGCATCTTTGCTGTCGCGCACGGCGATTAAATAGGCCCGACCAACCCAACCGATCCAACCGGCAATGTACAGGAATAGGATGCTAGGGATAAAGAAATCGCCCATGTGATCCCAACGACCATCAACAATTAGGTGCGGATAGCCTTCGGGTCCACAGAGAGCTTGGGAGTAGGTTTGAGCGCGTTTGGCTCCCGATTCGGGGTCAGGAGTGGTGTTGCGGAAACTCTTCGCTTTTTGTAGGAAAGCGGGATTTTCGCTACAAGGGGTCAGATTGGACAAATCAGCCGACGCTGGAGCGGCAAAGGTGAACCAGAGAGATAGCACCAGGGCCAGAGCGAACAATTTTCGCATAAATTGTTTCCTTTTGTTACGAAATATGAAGTTCTTTGTTCAAAAAGCGAACAATTTGATCGTACACGGAAAAAATCTTACTCCGATGAGGGGTACGAGTAAAGTTTCTATTACAAAACTATACGCAAAGCTTCAGACCCCGGTGATATGAACCACCACTTGTCTTTGGTGACGACTCTGACGATGTTCCCAGAGATAGATACCTTGCCAGATGCCTAAAACTAATTTACCCCTAGCGATCGGGATTTGTTCCGATGTCCGGGTTAGGGCCGAGCGAATGTGAGCGGGCATATCGTCTGGCCCTTCGGTAGAGTGATAGTAGAGACTGCTATCTTCTGGGACTAACTTGGCGAAGAAATTGGCCAAATCGGTGAGAACATCGGGATCGGCATTTTCTTGGATCAGCAAAGAAGCGGAGGTGTGACAGACAAATATACTGCATAATCCCGTCGTTATGCCCGATTCAGCCACGATCGCTTCTATGGGGGCAGTCAGACGATGGAAATTCTTGGGACTGGTGGTAATCGTCAGGGATTTTTGATATTGACGCATGGAAACCGAATCAGAGAGAAATGGGTGTAGGGGGGATTGTCCTGGAGAGCAAAGGTTGTCCCGCTTGCAAGAGATCGTGAAGGTCCACCACTGCCCCGATAACAGCGATCGCAGGGGCTTCAAAGCCGGTGGCTTCGATCTTGTCCATAATTGTGCTGAAAGTACCGATTAACTGCTGTTGCTGCGGTGTTGTTCCCCAGCGAATCAGGGCGATCGGTGTTTCTGCACTTCTGCCCGCTTTGGTTAACTCGCCGATAATATAGGGTAAATTATGCACACCCATGTAAACGACAATTGTTTCCGCGCCATGGGCGATCGCTGACCAGTTAACTTGAGGACGATATTTACCCGCCATCTCGTGGCCGGTGACGAAGGTAACGGAAGAACTATAATTGCGATGGGTGAGGGGAATACCGGCGTAGGCAGGCACAGCAATTCCTGAAGTGATCCCCGGCACGATCTCGACGCTAATTCCGGCCGCAATCAGATCGAGCATTTCTTCGCCCCCGCGACCGAAAACAAAGGGATCCCCTCCTTTAAGACGAACAACCACGGCATTAGTCTGGGCCTTCTCGATCAGTAAAGCGGTGATTTCCTCCTGTACCAGAGAATGACGACCGCGACGCTTACCCCCATGGATTTGTTCGGCCCGGGGGTTAATCATGGCTAGAATCGAGGGGCTAACTAGGGCATCATAGAGGACAACATCGGCATTTTCTAGGAGAACTTTTGCTTTTAAGGTCAACAAACCAGGATCCCCGGGACCCGCACCGACGAGATAGACCTTACCGCAACTTTCTGATTGATTCATAGATACTGGGGAGAAAATTCTTGCTTCGATCGAATGCGCTTGATCCCTACTGTATTGTGACTGGGGCAAAATTTGGTATTTTTGACTACAGTTACTCGGCGATCATGCGCTTTCTTCATGAAGAATTATGATCTTAACATTACTTAACCCTTAATCTAGCGATCGCTCCGATACCAAATCCCGTTTAACAAGTATGGAGGAGTGGAAAGTGGGGGGAAGGGAGCGGGTTTTTCCAGTGGGATTGGGAGTTAATCATGCTATTAAAAACCGATTCAGTATAACGGTGAAGTTAGGCAATTGGTACGACTTGGAGGCGTAACCCAAGTGATTGTAAGACCTTAAGAACTGTGGCAAACTCTGGATTGCCTTCGATTGACAAAGCTTTATAGAGACTTTCACGCCCCAACCCTGTTTCACGGGCAATATGTGTCATCCCTTTAGATCGAGCAATATCACCTAATGCTGCTACCACTAAGCTTGGATCGCCATCTTCAAGAGCTGCTTCAAGATATGCAGCTATATCTTCTTTTGTTTCGAGATGTTCTGCCGCATCCCAAGGATAGGTTTGGATAGTAGCCATGAAAATCTCCTATAAGTCTTGTGCTAAATTTAATGCTCTTTTGATGTCCCGTTCTTGAGTTTGCTTATCTCCTCCTGCCAAGAGGATGATCAAGGTCTCGCCTCGCTGAATGAAATACACCCGATAGCCTTGGCCATAATCGATCCGCAGTTCTGATACACCTTTTCCTACTGGTTTAACATCGCCTGGATTGCCCATAGACAGGCGACGAACACGAATGTCTATACGTGCTTTTGCTTGATGATCCCGCAAATTGCTAAACCACTGAGAGTAGGTTTCGGTCTGGCGAATTTCAATCATGCCTTAAGTGTATCCTATGGGATACAGAAGGACAAGCAATAAAAATAAGGTGCGTTACATTTTATGAACGCACCCTACCAGAGCGGCGTGCTGCTACGCAGTGCCTTCGGCATCGCACTTAATTAAGGATAAAAACTAGGCTTTAACTTTTAAAGGAAATCTCTCAGGATTTTTAATAATTTCTTTGCTTAAATCTACATCTAAATCTGGCCAATAAAAATGATTAGGAAAAGGCTCTTGTATATTTAAAATTTGTCTAATAGTGACATCTTGAAACCAAGGAAAATCTTGATAAGAAAGAAACATTTCTTCATTGTTTGCCAGAATCCATATTCCATGAGAAGAAATATGAGTTACTTCAGCTTGAGAAGTGTTTTGTCCAAGCATTTCTAAGTTCATTTTGTCGTTCCTCAATAATAGTTTCTATCGCTTGAAGTTGTTTTCGAGATAGGTTATAATTACGAGCTAATTCAATTTGTGGTTCCAGCCAAAATTTAGCTTCTCCTTCTGCACAATGAACATGAACGTGCATTCTTGTTTCTTCGCGGGAAAAGAAAAAGAAGCGATAGCCATCTTCTCGGAAAACAGTTGGACTCATCAGAAATATAATCAGGATGATTGATGCTTACCCTTCGTTTATTATAGCAAATCCCCCTCAACTGGTCTAAAACTAAGGGGGAATGAGTTATAAAAAAAGGCAATTTAACCGATGTTAGTGGGTTCTTTTTCGATCGATCGCTGGAGCGGTAGAAGTTACATTGGGGAACGTACCAGACAAGATCGGCGATCGCACTACAGTTGCATAACGGAATAATTTGATCGCATCTCCACCAATTAAATAAACCACGATCGCCCACCTAAACTATAGCGTTTCCTACGCTAGTGAGGTACACCTGTTTTTCTTACCTTTTGCCTCTTGCCTTTTGCCTAAAACCCATAACTTTTGTACCTCAGCAGACTGAAAAACGCTATATATCATCTAATCTGTCTGAGGTTTTCTTAGATAAGCAGCTAGTTCTTCAGAAATTACGAAACGAGGAGCATCATTATAGGTGATTTCATAAACTAACGCCTGATTCTCCAAAATTCTCAGCTTATTTCTAAGGTAAGCATGATCCTCAAAGTAATATTTGAGAGTGAAGTTATTGGTATCTTCACAATACATTACACCCTTATTCATAATGATAAACTCACGAGCAAATGGACAGTTTTGTAGATCACTTCTCATATCTGCTAGAAGTTCGGGAATTAGACTCTCAATATTTAGAAATACACTTTCCGAGGGCTGTGGCAGTAGAAAGCTCGGTTTAGCAATATTTTTGTGCGGAACTGCGAGTTTCAAAAGAGCTTTGTTAATTGATTCAAGTGCTGTTACTATTTTTGCTGAAGCGTCATTTGTTGTAAGTGTAACAGGTGGTACTGAACCAGAAATTCCTAATCTAGTATTGTAATTATAAGAGTGGCGAGAAAGATCCTTATACTCTACTTCAAGTAGTACATTTTCTCCAAAAAGCTTATCTGCTTGAGAGTGAGTCGCCACGTCAAAAAAGAATGGATTATCTTGATCAATAACAGATATTTGGAGGGGAAATAAATTTCCTAAATTACTCATCATTTTGGGCAAGGGCGAAATATTAACCTTGACTTCAATTGCTGGGGCATCTGTAAGTGAAAGAATTCCAAGTTGAATAGCCTGCTCTTTTTCTGGTTTAAGTCTAAATAAGTGTGTTAAACGTGGTTTGGAGAAATGTCTTTTAGCCCAGATTGCATCAACAATAAAATGCTTGGCTTTGACTGTATGAGCACCTGCTCGAATGTAATAGCAATTATCATAAGCCATGTGTGGCCCAGCGTGGCTCTCATAAACGGCAACAAGCAAAACAGCCGAATCGGACTGAATGACTCCTCGTCCTACTGAATCAGATATTATTTTAATCTCATATTTAGGAACTGGTTCTACTTGATTAACAATCTGATCAGCCCAGTCGCGTAAATCTTGTCTTCCAACTTTTAGATGTCGGCCATTATCAGCATTACCATGAGAGTCCACACCAGCAATAAAACACCCACCTCCAGAATTTGCAAAGGCAGATACCGCACAGCTTAGTTTCTTCTTGAGGTCTTCCCGAGGAGTGCGACTTGATTTGAATTCAAAGTTATCATCCTCTGCGGATGGAAGCTGAGTGAGATCAAAATTTCCTAGGTCAATTTTCATAAGATGTGAAAAGGCGGACAAGTAGTGTAAAAAATGTTTGGCTTCTTATCAATCAAATTATACTATTGGCGGATGTAAACTCGATCCCCCTACGACAAAACTCTGCATTGAAAAACCAATTGCTTTGGCTTTGTGGTCTAACTACATATTATAGGTCAACTTTCTGTATAAAACTCTGCATCGTAACGATATGGGTCAACTTTCGGTATATCACTCCATTTAGGCGCAATCGCCAGAACTTTTCCCTATATCAAGCCCAAAAGCCTGTTAGTCAGATTAGCATATTGCCAAAAACCTTGTGTAACTAAATTCCTGACAATTAGGCTCATTCTAACGATGATTCCTATATCTGACCGCACCCCTTGACAAAAACTGACAATTATTCGACCTTGAGCGATCGCTATCGGGGGATAGTTGTTTTTTGTTACAGCAGTGTGGATCAGCCTAACTGATGGCTATATTTCCAGATTATCGCCCGCAGCAAACCAATCTTGAGCGAGAAATCGAGGGATGTATCCATTGATGGATAAGGGTTTTTTGCTATTGCAGTAGATATGTCTGGGGTCAGTTGAGATAGACAAAAATAGTCAAAATATTTATAATGGAAGATTGGACTAAAATTTTCTGTGATTTGCCCATGTTATTGTCTTGCGCCACCGG
>NZ_JACJSW010000015.1:0-29854 GCF_014698375.1 Microcystis flos-aquae FACHB-1344
ATAAAGGGCTTTCAGACTATCGGTTAGTTGAATCAGGGATGCTGGTTTCATGCGAGTTCCTCACTCTGAGGATTTTCCCATTATTATAGGATCAATCATTCTCTGTAATTCTCTAAGTGGGATGACGAAAGCACTGCCTAGCAGTTTGTAGGTTGGAAACGTGATTACCGCTACGCCGTTAATATACACGATCCAATTCTTGATACTACTCCAGATTCACCAGCCCAGGCTCCCTTGGGGCATCTACCTTTTAATGGATGGCAAGTTAGAGGAACACTTCGTAGGGATTTTGATGCTTTTATGCTCAGGTGAGAGCAATGCAAAATATAAACGCTGTCCTATTATTTGTGATTTGAAGGGCGATCGGGTTAAACAAATGGCAAAACTCTATTCTAAAAAACCTCTAGCTGTGTGCCAAAATCTAGCGACGCTTACCTGGTGAATCGGTTCTTCAACACGATAAATAATACGATAGGGTCTAAGAATTAATTGACGGATGTTAACATCATTAAATTCTGGAACTACTCGACCTCGAAAAGGAAACAAACCTAACTCTTTAGTTTTATCGAGTAATTGTTGACCTAATTTTTTCGCTAATTCAGGATTCGTAATTGCGACATAGCGGACGATAGTTTCTAAATCACGAATAGCTTGGGGCGAAAGAATTACTTTGTAGTCCATGATTCCATAATTTTTTCAACCATTTCCACCGGCACACCCTTACCCAAGTCAATTGCTTCAAATCCCTCTTGAATAGCCGCAATAAACCTGACTTGCTCAGCGATCTCTATTAAAGAAATGTCCTCAGGGAGACGTTTAACAAGCTCAATAACTGCTTCTTTATTACTCATGGCTTAAGCCTCTGGAGTCGAATAACAGACATTTTAACATACATACACAAGGTGATCATCCGAATTTTTGAGAAACAATACTAAGGGCGATCACTATCTTGTGATTTATGCTTAGTGCGATGCCGAAGGCACTGCGTAGCAGTACGCTATCGCTTTAGGGTGCGTTCCCTAATGCAAGTCCTACTGTTCCACCAATAGATTTTTGAGAACGCACCATGCACATTGATTGAAGCTGTGAGTCTAAGTGCGATGCCGAAGGCACTGCCTAGCAGTACACTGATCTGGTCGCGTAAGGGGCGGACTATAATGAACGGTGAACCTGATTGGTCAGAAAAAATTGACCAATATTTGTCTGGTGAAACCATTGACCATTAAGTGGATTCTAAGGAGCTAAGGGAATGACCTGGACGGCAAACCAACAAGCGAAAATTATCTGTACAGAGCGAGGACTGACGATCGCTGGCACGCGCATCACCCTCTATGATGTGATCGATCTCTTAAAAGCTGATTATCCTCCTAAACTGATTCGTGACACATTTAACCTCACGAACGCGCAAATTGACGCAGCTTTGTCCTATATTGAGGCAAACCAAGCTCAGGTCGAGGTTGAATATCAAGAGGTTCTTCAAAATAGGGAAGAAATTCGCCAGTACTGGGAAGATCGTAACCGTGAACGCTTTGCTCGAATTGCAGCAATGCCACATAAACCAGGGCAAGAAGCGTTTTGGGCAAAGCTTGAGGAGCAGAGAGCCAGACGTGCCGCACAAAAACAATGACTTTCTTAGTTGACTACAACCTCGACGGTTATGCGCTGATTTTTCTTGGTATATTGGCAAAACGTGGTTGGCTTGAGTTCCAGTCTGTCCAATTTGTTACCTTTAGAGAGGCTGGATTGTCGATGGAAAGTAGCGATCGCCTAGTCTGGTGCTATGCTCAAGAACAGGAGATGATGATTCTTACTGCTAACCGAAATATGAAGGGTGATGATTCCCTTGAGCAGGTGATGCGAGAAGAGAACACAGAGAACTCATTTCCAGTGTTGACGATTGGGAATCTCGAGCGTTTGAGTGAAGCTGAATATCGAGAGCGTTGTGCTGAACGGCTGATCGAAATTGCTGTAGATATTGATAATTACAAGGGGGTTGGTCGGTTATTCATTCCATGATATTGTCGGCTACGCTTGAAAATTAAGGCGATCGCAGTCTTATCGGTGAGATGCACGGCATAACTTAGCCGTTATGCGGCAAGTTTCTGAATAGATCGCAATCGCTGTAGGGTGCGTTCCCTAATGCAGGATTTTGGGGAACGCACCCTGCACATTGATTGAAGTCGTTAGACCGCTTCAATTTTAGGGTAATAGTTGCTAAGGTCTGCTAACTTCACCGTTAAACCCACATAGGGAGAGGTTTTTGAGCGCTAAAAAATTCTTTCCTCTCCATAAAGACGATAAAATCTCTATTTTGGAAGCATAAAAAGGCTTAAGGCAGATTTAAAGGCACATTTAAGCCGTATAAATCGAATATTCCCAGTTTTTTCAGCTAATCAAGCCATTAATGGCTTGATTTCTTTGCATCTAACCCAAACAGTATAATTTTTTCTTCGATGTATTGAAAATGTTTTTTATTTCGTATAAAATACAATCTCAGAGAAAATACCTAGCAATCTCCCATAAATAAACAAAGGAGCCGATGACATCGTGATCCATGAGCCTAGATCCTCAAAACCGAAAACCCTCTTACCCTTTATTTCTCTAGCTACGGCTGCCGTCGTCACAACGGGAATCGGACTAACTTTTAGTCCCCTATCGGCATCGAGTAATCTGCTGGCAGCTCCGCATAAACAGCAAGCTAAACAACAAACCGTGGAAATCACCCTAGTTTCCTACGCGGTGACTCAATCGGCCTACTCAAAAATTATTCCTCTATTCGTCAACAAATGGAAAAGAGAGAAAAAACAGGATGTGGTGATTAAACAGAGTTATGGTGGCTCTGGTTCCCAAACCCGCGCTGTTATCGACGGATTAGATGCAGATGTGGTAAATTTGGCCATCGGTTCCGATGTGGAACGCTTGCAAAAAGCGGGTTTAGTTAACCCCGGTTGGCAGAAAGAACTCCCCAATAACGGCATCGCCACTCGTTCCGTGGTAGCTTTAGTTACTCGTCAGGGCAATCCCAAAGGAATCCGCAACTGGCCAGATCTAGCCAAATCGGGGATTAAAGTAATCACTGCCAACCCGAAAACCTCTGGGGTGGCCCGTTGGAATTTTCTGGCCCTGTGGGGATCGGTAACTCGGACCGGCGGCAATGAAGCACAAGCGACCAATTTCGTCCGCAATGTCTATAAAAATGTTCCTGTACTACCCAAAGATGCCCGGGAGGCCAGCGATGTCTTCTTTAAACAGGATCAGGGGGATGTGCTGCTTAACTACGAAAACGAGGTGATTCTGGCCCGTCAAAAAGGAGAAACCGGTTTTTCCTATACTATTCCTCCGGTCAATGTTTCGATCGATCCGCCCGTGGCCGTAGTGGATAAAATAGTTGATAAACGCAACACCCGGGAAGTAGCGACAGCTTTTGCCCAATTTCTCTTTACTCCCGAAGCACAGAGGGAATTCGCCAAGGTGGGTTTCCGTCCGGTTAATGCTAATGTGGCTAAAGAGTTTAGTAAACAATACCCAAAAGTGCCGAATCTGTTCCCCTCTACGGCGATCGGTAGTTGGGAGGAGATCCAGAAAAAATTCTTTGCTGATGGGGCGATTTTTGACCAAATTCAGCGTTAATTAGTAGTGAGCCATCAGCTGTCAGCTAGATAGCGCTTGCTGAATAAATGTGAAATGTAGGCAAGGTAAGGGTTTTGTGGCTTTTCTTGCGAAACAGGTGCAAGATTTTGAGAGAATCGTCGTTCAAAACCTTGCGTCTTCATCAGCCCGCGTCCTGTAGGGGCGAAGCATTCGGGCAATAACCTATCGGTGAAACCGGAGATTTTCTATCCGAATGCTTCGCCCGTACTTTTTGCCGCAAACCCTAGATAGCAGAGATAGTTGATTGCTGATGGCAAAAAAAAACAAAGCTAATAGTTAGTAACTAAAAAAAAGATGTATCTACTTGACAAAATAAAAAACGGAACCTTGGTATTGATCGGTTACTTATTATCGCCCCTGTGTTGGTGGAACGATCTAATTTTTAATCTGCCGATCGCCTACGGTTTTGGTCGTTTAATTGCTTGCTTACACGCCGATTTTTTTCTACCAGCGGCCATGGTTGGTTATTGGTTATCTAATCTTGTGGGAATTCTGCTAATGCAATTCGGGACGAAAGAATTAATCGGTGGAGAGAAAGAAGAACGCAATTGGCAAAAAGAATTAAGAAATGGATTACTTTCCTCGACAGTTTACACTTTAGTTATTCTGGGCCTAATTCATTTTCAGGTTTTAGAAATGCCCCTGTTATCCTCGATCGCCACTTTTTCCCCGTGATTCCCAAAACTTACTTAAACAATAGCTTAATTTTCTTAGCCATCTTGTTAACATCGCTAACTTTTACGGATTTAGCGATCGCTATTCGCCAGCAGCCGCAAGGATTTGCGTGGGAAAAATCCCTGATGCTATCTATTCATCAAACCGCTAATTTAAACCTAAATTTTTTGGCGATAAAACTAACGGGATTAGGCACTTATTGGGGAGTGGCCCCGATACTGACAATTTTACTGCTGATTTTTGCCCTAAAAAAATACTGGTATGGGTTCGCTTATCTCCTTGTGACCATGGCGGGAGGTTGGGCTATTAGTTATAACCTCAAGATGCTTTTTCGTCGGAATCGCCCGCAATTTTGGCAGTTATTTTATCCCTTACCCCACGATTTTTCCTTCCCTAGCGGCCATGCTTTATTTAGTTCCCTGTTAGTCGTTTCTTTACTGATCCTATCTTGGAGAACGCGCTGGTTTTTAGGGGTAGTTTTACTGGGGATTCCCTTCGTCTTGGTTATTGCTTGGACCCGTCTTTATTTAGGAGTTCACTTTCCTAGTGATATCCTTGCCTCTTGGCTTTTAGCGCTCGCTTGGTCCCTCCTAGTTCATATCTGGTGGCAACAGTTATTAAAGACACCCAAGGCGATCAGGAAATAAGGAGAAATTAATAATTAGGGTTGGCTGAATATCAGTGAAAGCTTTGCTAGAAAATGGTTTAGGGACTTTTGTTTTCAAGAAAAGTGCCAAAGACAAACGTTGATAAATCGATCCGAGGGACTCAAAACCCTTGCACTTTCCGGAGGCGATTGCAAAGGGTTCCGCTTCTCAGTGTGCGAGGTTATTCTGTTATTGGGACTTCCCCTCCTGACTACTGACTCCTGACTCCTAACCCCACCAACAAACTTTTTTAGCAAACCCTAATTAGTTGACCGACTTGCTGCCCAAGAAAAATATCACGTTATACCTAAATTTTTGGAGAAAGCTAATCAAAGCCCTATAGTAATTATCGTTTGATATTCGTCGCTGACACTGAATCATGAAATCAAAACTGCCACGAGGGAAGGGTCTCTCCCTGGGACGGTTTCAAAGCCGTCCCCTTGCTTTTCTCACTTTAGTTCTTCTGTGCATTTTAACCTTTACCTTAGCGCCGTCATCGCCCCTGATGGCCACGTCTAAATCTGAGACTAAGATAGACTTTGTATCGCCGGCGTGGGTAGCACAAAATCTCAACGATCCGAAGTTAAAAATTCTCGATCTGCGGATTAATCCTTTGGAATATATCACCGGTCATTTACCGAAAGCGGTGAATATAGCCGATAATAATTTTCGTGGTCCAAACGGATTTTTACCGGTTCAATATTGGCAAGAGGATAAAATTGGCAGTCTCTTTGCCGCCGCGGGAATCACTAATGGCGATCGAGTGGTAGTATATTCCGATGGTCGCGATGTCTTGGGGGCAACCATGGTCGCCTATTTACTAGAGCGATCGGGTTTCCGAGATGTGGCCGTCTTAGATGGTGGTTTTAAGGGTTATAAGGCTTCTGAACAGAAGGTAACGAAAGAATTCCCTAAATATCAACCAGGGAGCTTTACTGTCCGTGATAATCCCTCGATTCGGGTAACTTTAGCAGAAGTAGAGAAATTGATCGGCAAACCAGATGTGGTTTTTATCGATCCTAGACCGGAAGAACTTTTTCAGGGGAAACAGGATATCTGGCTGAGAAATGGTCATATTCCGGGGGCGAAAAATATACCCTGGCCGACTTTTACGGAAGCGAATAATCCGGATGAATCTCTGAAAAATCCCCATAAATTGAAATCTTTAGACGAAATCAGGAAGATTCTTGCTCAACGCAACATCAAGCCCTCGGATAATATTATTGTCAGTTGCAGCACGGGACGGGAAGCGACTTTACAGTATGTTGTCCTCAAACATCTGCTCGGTTATCCCAAGGTGCGAATTTATGAGGGTTCTTGGACAGAGTACAGCACCACAGAGCTGCCCGTCGCTACTGGGCCAGAAAAAGCGGTCTGAAGTCAAGTTTGTCGGTTTATACTCGTTGTGTTTAACCATCTTGCCCAAGATGGTTTTTTTGTTAGGGTAGGTTCCCGACGACGACTAAGTTATACTAAATCCAGTTATTAAAAACTGATTATTTATTCTCCGTTTTGCCTTTTGCCTCTCCTGATATGTAGCCTATAGTCAACGGATTTAGTATTAGACGGACGCAAAAAAACCTCGGCGCTCATCCCGAGGTGAATTTAGGAGATATGAGCTTATGTTGACGTAAATTAGCTAAGGGCGTTGATCACATAATCGATGTAGGAATTAGCTTCTACAGCAGCATCCCCAGTTAATCCGTGATTGGTTTTGATGTATTTTAAGGCTTCGATATACCAACTAGGAGATAGTTCAAAGGCACTATTAATTTCACTCAAACCAGCGACCAGATATTCATCGATCGGGCCTGTACCGCCTACCACGAGGGCATAGGTGATAATTCGGATATAGTAGCCGATATCGCGAACGCACTTGGATTTCCCTCGCTCATCGTAGGCATAGTTCGGCCCCTGGAGTTGGGTGGTGTAGGGAAATTTTTGATAGACAGCGTTGGCTGCTTCTTGGGCTAAACTGGGGGCCTTTTGGGCGAGGATTTTTACCGCTTCTAGGGTGATGGCGGCCTGACGGAAACGACCGAAGGCCACTTGTAATTCAGCACTGCTGAGAAAACGTCCTTGGGAATCGGCAGTAGCCACCGCTTCGGTTAAAGGTGTTTTGGTCATGGATGGGATTGCTCCTACAAAAGTTTAATCGGATTGAGATAAGAAAGTCACAGCATCAGGAAACTGCCGCCGCCGATCGATCGAAGTAAGAAGCGACTTCTGCTAGTAAAGAACTGCAATCCCCGCGAGTGATACCGTTGGGATCGGCCGCTAGGGCAAGGGAAGCGTCCTTGAGCTTGAGAATTCCGGCCGCAACAGAAGCTCCCGGAACTCCCAGGGCGACGTAGGTTTCCCGGAGACCGTTCAAGGCGCGATCATCGAGGATGCTGGCATCGCCGGTGAAGGTGGCATAGGTAACGTAGCGCAGGATAATTTCCAAATCCCGCAAGCAGGCGGCAGCACGACGGTTTGTATAGGCGTTGCCACCGGGGGCAACTAAAACGGGCTGTTCTGAAAACAAACTACGCGCGGCATCGGTAACGATCGCAGAAGAATTACTGGAAAGACGATTGACCACATCCACGCGTTTATTACCATCTTTGACGAAGGCAATTAGGGCATTGACTTGATTCTCGCTCAGGTATTCCCCCCGGGTATCGGCCTGAGAAACGACTTTGGCAAAGGCATCTAACACCATAGTTTTCATCTCCTATAATGATGATTGGTTTCGGCAAAATATCGAGGTTGATTGCTCTGGCTTTTCTTTATTTTTTCCGATAAAGTATCTAGGAGTTTTTTTCTTGGGACTATACTATCGTCCTTGAAAAAAAATTACTCTCCCTTGGCCAGATTTTTTTGTATATCGAGGAACAATTCTTGTTAATTGAATTTAGCGTTTATTGACGCTCCTAGACACACTTCGTTTTTGCCATGAATTATTTTATAGACCATTTTCTTACTTTTATTTATTAAAAATTGTTTCCTAAAAAACCAGCAAAAAAATAATTTTTTAGGATAAATCTCAGAAAACTTTTCTAAATGTGTAACCCTATACAAAGAAAAAGTATCGCTCTTTTCATCTCTCTAATAATTCCTTTAAGTTGTTTAAACAAATGTGCTTTTATATACTAATAATAATTAACTAAATTAAGAGAAATTTCCCAAGACAATTTTACCGATTGTGCTTCGATATACAAAAAAAGTGGCAAGGCAAAAAAATCGACAGGGATTATCCCCGCCGACGTTGTGATCAGAGGTGCCAACACCAGCATTTTGCAGTGTACTCTGACTTAAAAAGTATTGTAAAACATCTTAAATACATATATAATCAAAAATAGCCAACAAATACAAAGCAAGTGGGATTATGCCGATCGCAAGAGACATCACCCAATTGGTAGGACGGACACCCCTAGTCCAACTGAATCGAATCCCAGTAGCAGAGGGAGTAAAAGCCCGCATCGTCGTCAAACTGGAAAGTATGAACCCCGCCGCCTCGGTTAAGGATCGCATTGGGGTCAGTATGGTGGAGGACGCGGAAGCCGCCGGACTAATTCACCCCGATAAAACAATTCTGGTGGAACCCACTTCCGGTAATACCGGCATCGCCCTGGCCATGGTAGCGGCGGCCAAAGGCTATCGCTTAGTCCTGACTATGCCCGAAACCATGAGTTTAGAACGACGGGCGATGTTAAAAGCCTACGGGGCGCAATTAGAGTTAACCCCGGGTAGCCAAGGCATGAAAGGAGCGATCGCCCGGGCTGAGGAAATAGTCGAAAATACCCCCAACGCCTATAGTTTGCAACAGTTCCGCAACCCGGCCAACCCGAAAATTCACCGGGAAACCACCGCCGAGGAAATCTGGGCCGATACCGACGGCCTGGTAGATATCGTTATTGGTGGCGTGGGAACCGGGGGAACCATTACCGGTATTGCCGAAACCATTAAACCCCGTCGTCCCCAATTTCAAGCGATCGCAGTTGAACCCTCTAATAGTCCCGTCTTATCGGGGGGACAACCGGGGCCGCACAAAATCCAAGGCATCGGCGCTGGTTTTATCCCGGCAATTTTCCGACCGGAATTGATCGATGAGGTGATTATCGTCGATGATACGGACGCTTTCGCCTACGCGCGACGGTTAGCCCGTCAGGAGGGACTACTATCGGGCATCTCGGCCGGGGCGGCTTTATGGGCGGCGATTCAGGTGGGCAAAAGACCCGAAAACGAAGATAAATTAATCGTCATGATTCAGCCTAGTTTCGGGGAACGTTACCTCAGCACGGCCCTGTTTAAAGACCTCGAAGATATCGACTAATAGGAAAATAAATTGATGGAATTTGCAACGAGGGCAATTCATGGGGGGCAAGAACCAGACTCTAGCCATGGTGCGGTAACGGTTCCCATTGATCTCACTTCCACCTATAACACCGGCTTTACTACGATTATCGATCGGGATCGAGAATAGAAACGATTTAAAGCGGGAGATGGAAAGGGCTTTGATTGGTTAGGCGAAGTTTTTATCTCATTTGATGGGTTAAACAATGTTTTTTGACTCGGAAGATTGGCAAACGATTATTTTTCGGCTCAGTATGGCTATGGCCGTCGGCTGTCTGATTGGTTATAACCGACAGCGAGGCGGTCGTCCGGCTGGATTGAGAACTTTTATCATCGTTAGTCTCGGGGCTGCCATGTTCGTGATGATTCCCCTACAAGCGGAAGGAGATGTGGGTTATGCGTCTTCTAATGCTCTCAGTCGCACTATTCAAGGGGTCGCTTCTGGTGTCGGTTTTTTAGGGGCGGGAATCATCCTACAACAATCCCATCGGGAACTAAATAAGGTACAAGTGAAAGGTTTGACTTCGGCGGCGACTATCTGGTTAGCGGCAGGATTAGGCGCGGCTTCTGGTTGCGGTTTATGGCAGATGGTTCTGGTGGGAACTCTATTCTCTCTGTGCACTTTAAGTGGCATTAAACGACTTAAGAAAAATAAATCTTTAGGCAAATATATTAAAGGTCGTAAGAAAATATCTACGATTAATCAAGAAATAAATCCATCGGATAATTCAGCATCTCATTAATAAAAAAAGTGATAAAAATTAATTTTTCTTGAGAGGGCAAAAGCTTTTATTTACTGGCTTTTACCTCGAAAAGATTATGTTTTTTCTGCAATTTATTGGTCAAAAAAATATAATAAATTTTTCATAAAATTTATTATAAACAAATACAAAACAAAAATTTTATGTGATAATATTTAGACAGAGTAACCACTTTTCTAAACAGGAGAAAATTCAACTATGATCAACCGAAATAAGAGCTTTCAAAGCCTCAAAAATCAAGTTTTCCGGCTGCTGATTTTCCTCTTAACTGTCACTTTGCTCCTAGGGGGAAGAGGAAATGCGATCGCCTTGCCGCTACTCCCCGAACAGTTGGCCGTCATCGACCGTGCCACGGCAACGGGTGGCACTGTGGTGGAACCAGTCAAGAAAAAAAATGAGGTTTCTAGCCCAAAAATTCTGGAAGATGCCCAAATTGCCTATGAAAAAGCCATCCAAGCGACAAAATCGGCTATCGATGACCTAAAGGCTCAACTAGCCGCTCCTTCTCTCGACAAGAAGATTATCGAAGCTCAACAGGACAACCTAGAGGACTTAGCGGATAATATTGACGATCTAGGGGAAAAAGTGAGTAAATTTACGAAAAAATTGACCAAATCTGGGGCTAAACTCAGTGAAACCCTGCAAAACAACCTTATTACCCTAGAAAATAGCCTCGTTAATACCTCCGAGACGATCGATATCTTAGCCGACGACACCGAACGACTCAAAGACAATGCTTCCCCTTTCCTGAAAACTCGCGTAGAAAAGACCATCGACGCGGTTAAACAGACTCTACAGGAAAGCGATCGAGCTTGGCAAGAACTGATCTCCTCGGCCACAACGGAACTGGAGAAGACTAGCACCCCGAAATAAATAGGGCTTGCAAGGGCATACAATCGGTCTTTTTTGGGGTAATTATCGTTTTTACCCCAAAATTCTTCAAAAAAACCTTAACTCGTCTAAAAAGCTTCTTTCTCGACGGCCTTGTGCTTTTGACTAGCTAAGTACCTAATCAAAATTAATTATCAATCATGACGCTTACCTATCAACCACCAACCCCCCATCGCTGGCACTTTGATAATCGGGCGATTTTGCCCCTGAGAAACCCTAATTTCTGGAAAATCGAGAGTGGAGTCGTGAAAACCTCCACCTGGTTAGAAGATGGAACCCTGATCGTCTTGGGATTGTGGGGACCTGGCAATTTTGTTGGCAAAACCCTAGAGAGAGTCAATCCCTATCAAGTTGAGTGCATCACTCCAGTACAAGCAGTTTCCTTTTCCACAGTTGAGAGTTATCAAATGGCAGAAATTCTGCTGTCTCATCTTCAGCAAGCACAAGAACTAAGTATTATTCGTAGCTACAAACGTACTGATGTTATGGTTGTGAAATTACTGTCATGGTTAGGCAATCAATTTGGTAAACAAACTGGTACCGGACAATTAATTGATGTGCGTCTAACTCATCAGGATATCGCTGACTTATTAGGAACTACTAGAGTCACAATTACCCGCGCACTTAATCATCTTGAACAACAAGGGGCCGTGGAACGTCTTCCCGTCCATCGTCTTCTTTTACGAGAGGAGGAAATCTGGCACTACGAGATTTAGAATGGGAAGGATTATCTCTTTTTTCAATCTATGAATTGGTTAGTAGCCCTTTTAATTACTAGCGTGACGAGTTTTGTAGCCACAAATCTCGATGATCTGATGGTGCTAATGTTGTTTTTCTCGCGACTTAATGCTAATTTTCGACCTCGACACCTGATTGTTGGTCAATACCTCGGTTTTACCCTGATTCTCCTAGCTAGTTCCCTCGGGTTACTATTTGGGTTACTGGTTTCTAAAGAATGGATTGGTCTATTAGGATTTATCCCTCTAATTATCGGCATTAAACAACTTTTGTCAAGGGAAAATGAGGATTACATTCAAGAAGTAAGAGAAGATGTTAATTATTCTAAAAATCGCTCCTTTGTTCCTCGTTTTCCCTCCCAAACCTATTACATCGCTGCCGTGACCGTGGCTAACGGCGGTGATAATATTGGTATCTATACCTCTCTTTTTGCCAATAATTCCCCGATGCACGTCTTAATTATCATGATAATTTTTTATCTCATGATGGGGATTTGGTGCGCCCTAGCCTATTTTTTGATTACCCATCCCAGGATAGCTAAAGTGGTTACAAACTACGGACATAAAATTAGTCCTTTTATCTATATTATTCTAGGGATTTATATCTTAATTGACAGCAAATCCTATCGTTTATTTTTCATGTATTAACCAAGAATGCCTAAAAATCGTCTTTTAAGTAGGGAGGTAAAATTATTTGTAGGATGGGTTAGCGGTAGCGTAACATGAGCAGGCGTTGGGTTTCATGCTTCAACCCAACCTACGTTCTCTTGAAAAGTTATAAAAGGATTTGTTATGAGAATTAAAAAACAACAGATAGCGGCCGAAGCTTCCTGCAAAAACCGGCGAGTTAATACTATTTTTCAACAAATGGGCATCGCCTATTGATAACCTAAATGCTCAACCAAACGCTTCTTTTCTCCCCAAGGACACCCTTACCATACCCCTTATCTATGAGCTACATTGACCGGAATCAATTTTCTGCAACTTTCGACATCGCCATTATCGGGGGAGGATTTAGTGGCTCCCTCGTGACAGCGAACCTGTTGCGCGACACAGGGACTCCATTATCGATCGCCCTGATCGAGCGCCGAAAACCCCTCGGTACAGGGATCGCCTACGGAACGCGAGATAGCGGCCACCTGCTCAATATTCCCGCAGGCAAAATGAGCGCCTTCGAGGACGATCCCGAACATTTCCTCCACTGGTTAGCAGATAACGGCTATCGATCGATCGATCCGGCCAGCTTCGTACCGCGTCTAGTGTACGGCAAATACATCCGCTCGATCCTAGAAGAAGCGCGGGACAACGCCATTGCCGATCACCGTCTGGAAACGTTTACCGATGCGGCGATCGATCTGGCACTCGACGGGGAAAAGGCGACGATTACCCTCAAAGGAGGCAAGAAAATCAGCGCCGCTAAAGTAGTTCTGGCGCTGGGCAATTTTCCCGCAACGGTTCCCCAACCCCTCGCGTCTCTCAATTCCCTCTATCTCCGCGACGCTTGGGAGACGGACACACTCGCCGAGCTAAAACCCGACGGGACGGTGCTGCTCGTCGGTACGGGGTTAACGATGGTGGATATGGTGGTTTCCCTGGCACAAAGGGGATTCACGGGCAAAATCCACGCAGTTTCCCGTCATGGCCTGATCCCTCGATCGCACCGACCCACCGATCCCTATCCCCCGTTCCTCACCCTCGAAACCGCGCCCCAGACCACCCGGGGACTCCTAGGGCGGATTCGCGCGGAGGTAAAAACCGCCGAGAGTCAAGGTCACGACTGGCGGGCCGTTTTAAACGCCTTACGCCCGATATCTCAAGGTCTATGGCATTGTCTGCCGATAGGGGAACGCGCCAGATTTCTACGCCACCTGAAAGCCTATTGGGAGGTTCTTCGCCATCGCCTCGCCGACGAGATCGCCAGTATCCTCGATGAGGCCGTAGAATCGCGACAATTAACCTATCATGGGGGAAGAATTGAAAGTGCTGAGGTTAAAAACGGCTGTGTAGAGGTTACTATCCGTCAACGGGGGACGGGAAACCTCTTAAACCTAACCGTCGATCGAATTATTAACTGTACCGGCGCGGGTAACGATTACGCGACCATAACCGATCCCCTCGTCGTTCATCTTCGCCAACGGGGGTTAATCCGTCCCCATCCTTTGAATTGTGGCATCGAAACCGCGGACAACGGGGCGATTCTCAGGCCAGACGGTACGGCATCGCCAACCCTCTACACTTTGGGAAATCCCCGCAAAGGCGATCTCTGGGAAACCACCGCCATTCCCGAACTGCGTTTACAGGCGGCCGAACTGGCCCGGGATTTGTTGCGATCGCTGAAAGAGAGAATTTCTCTCCCCACGGCCTACTCGATCGCATTCGGGCCGGCAGTGCCGATTTTCCGCCAGCTTTTCGATAGGGAATCGAGTACCTACACCTATCTGATCGCTGATTCGGGTACGGGGGAGGCGATTTTAATCGATCCGGTCCTCGAACAGGTCGATCGCGATCGGCAGATTCTTTGGCAGTTGGGGTTAACTCTAGGCTACACGATGGAAACCCATGTCCACGCCGACCATATCACCGGAGCGCACCGCTTACGGGAGTTAACCAACTGTTCGATCCTCGTTCCCGAAAACGCGGAAGTGAGCGATATCGATGGTTATGTGCGCGATGGCGACCTCTGGACCGTGGCAGGTCAGCAGCTAAAAGCGATCGCAACTCCAGGCCACACCGATAGTCATATAGCCTATCTCATCGATGAAAAACGCCTATTAACGGGGGATGCACTCTTAATTCGCGGTTGCGGTCGTACCGATTTTCAGAAGGGTTCGCCGGAGGTGCTATACAAGACGGTGACGGAGAAGTTATTCACTCTCCCGGACGATACGCTTGTTTATCCCTGTCACGATTATCTGGGAAGAACGGTCTCCTCGATCGGTGAGGAAAAGCGCTGGAATCCCCGTTTTGCCAGCCGCGACCGCGAGGACTTTGTGGAGTTGATGAATAATCTCAATCTACCCTATCCCAAGAAGATGACTGCGGCCTTAAGTGCCAACGCACGGGGTGGTAAGGTGGTTTTCGTCATGGATTATCAGATTTAAACGGGCAAGCGATTGATCGCCCCGTCGGTCCTGCGCTACACTGGATAACGAAACACTGGAGGAGTAAAAGCCCATTCCTACTGCCGCGCAACAGCTAACCTGTTTTATTTTAAGTTATTGGGCAACGAAGATGTATTTGCCCGTTAATATTGTTCGGATTGACGAAAGAACGGGAAATATCTTTTTTCTCGCTGGGGAAGAGCAAGAAATTATTATTTTTAAAAATGGCGATTGGAGGTATGTATGATAAAACGCGAGTTTGAATCGATGAGTCGCGAAGAATTGCGAGCCTATATTCTCGAACATAGAGAGGACGAGAGGGCCTTTCAAATTTATCTCGATCGGGTGACGGCCGAACCGGGAGAAATTTATCCCGCACCGCGTTCGATCGAGGATTTAAGTCATTTTCCCGAACTGGTAGCGAAAAATCGCCGCAATACACAACAGAAAATATAAAGCCAATGCACTATTATTTACAGATTTTATACGTTTTCTCGAAAAGCGCGATCCCGTAATTTTCTAGAAACTCGATCGCTAGAGATTTCCAAGTCGCATCATCTCTAGGATAAAATTCGGGTGTACAGACATACGCCTCTAGATTCAAGTCTAGATAGTTTTTGTCCAGCCTTGCGTCGAAATAACTGATCGTGTTGCTTAATTGATTGATCGCTTTACAACGATTTTCAGTAACTTTTTTGGCGCTGGTTGCATTGAATTTAAATTCGACAAAGCAGAAATCACTTTTATCGAAAAATACACAATCACAATGGGAAGTTCCATAGCCTAAAAAACCTTTCTTACCATCGATCGGGATAAAACCAATTATTGTATTATCGCTAACCTTGAATGTTTTAGTGTCGTCGAAATCGTTAATTAAAATGTCCTCATCGTTCAAGTGAATAGTACAAGTCGAATTCACGAGAATATCGATAATGATAAAAGACTGACCATTGTAGTCTATAATTAGAAACTCCTCTCTCTCCTCGATTTGTATAAATTGATCGAGTTTGTCTATTTTTTGGGATAGATGGCCTTTGATTTCGTTAAACTCTGTCATTTGCGTTTAAACGTTCTAGCGTGAATATTATATAGCTTATTAAATTCCCCTCCCATCATTTCGGATACGGTATCTAGATAATTCTGAGCGATCAATCCCGTGTTACTATCAAAAATAGATTCACAATAATTAGCCTCCTCATCTAAAGATTGATTTCCTAGAGAGTACGCGGAAAATTCAGCCGCATTCAACCAGTAATCTTCTGGTATTATTTCCGACACTTCAGACTGTGCCGATGGATTTTTTTCAACAACTCTTTTGGCGAATAGTAAATTATTAAAAACTGATAAAATATAAGGACTGTGGGTAGTGATAATTAATTGATTATCTTCATTCCGATTAACCATTATCGCTAATAATTCAATTAAATGCTTCTGTGCAACTGGAAATAAATGCGCTTCTGGTTCCTCTATAATTCTCAAAATTATCGAATCATAAATAATATTTAAAAAGATGTCCTGTAAAATTCTAATACATTCCTGCTGACCAGATGAAGCATTACGAAGATCAATAGAATATCGATCGTTTTTGTTAAATATAATCTTTTCTTCAGAATTGCCAATTAAGTATTCACCTTTTAATATTAAATCTATTTTATTTTTTATCACTCTTAAATACTCAATTCCTTTTTTATTTGCCTGATAGTTAATTAATCCATCAAAGCCAGAAAATTTTCTAAAAACTTGTTTAATAAGTTCCACTTTTTCTATAAATTGTAGCATTAAAAATTCATCTATCATTTGCAGTTTGTTAGCAGAATATTTTTTACTATTTTCTTTTAAATCAATTTCAATACTTGCAAATAAATATTTCTCAAATAAGTCAGAATAAGTTACCGTTGCATTTCTTCCAGCAATTATAAATAGTAAATCTTCTTGCTCGTTTTCAAATAAATTATTCAATAACTTTGATAGATATTGATAGGATAAACTATACTGGGTCAAATTATCTATTTTGATATATGGTTTTTCGGAGTTATCAATATTTTTTTTGGACAAATTAATATAATCTGCAAAACCGTTTTTGAACTGTTCATCTAAAAATTTTTCGCTAAATATTAAGCATAAATTTTTATTTAAATCAAGATTCAATTGTATATATCTATTTTTTTGAAAACTATAATAAAATCTAACCTCAAAATTCAAAAAATTGAGCGTAGAACCAAAAAAATCATAAAACTTTATTTTTATAAATTCTCTAAAATAAGTATCAATATCTGTATATTTCGGTATTTTTTCTTGGGCGAATAAAAAACTTTCAGATTTTAGATTTTCTTTTAATGATTTAAAAAAATAAATCAATTTAGCGATCGTACTCTTGCCGCTTGCCTGTTCACCGATTAAAACTAGAACCTTTTTAATCTCGATTTCAGCGTACTCGATCGCTCCGAAATTTTTAATGATAATTTTTTGCATAGATGCGTGCGCTCTCTATCCGGCTATAGACCATAGTACCGCAAGCACCTTCTACCCGACCATCCCCAACCCGCGACCATTGCCCGTTGTTCACCCATTCCCGAAAGTGACGAGAAGATCATTCAACGCATCCATATCGCCATCCATTAAAAACGCATCGTGACCGTGCGGCGATCGCAACCAAAATAATTCAGAATTGGGGATATATTTCGCCAATTCCTCTTGTTCTACGGGAGGATAAAGAAGATCCGAATCGATCGCCACGATCGCCGTCGGTTGTTGAATCGACTGTAAAACCGATTCGTAACTTTTTCCCGTCCGGGTGACATCATGACGATCCATCGCCCTACTTAGGGTGATATAAGCATTGGCGTCAAAACGTTCGACTAACTTTTTTCCCTGATATTCTAAATAGCGGGCGATCGTAAACTCTCCCCCCTCCCCGTACTCGCGGCCGAAACGGGACTCAAAACTGGCGTGCGATCGGTAGGTAGTCATCGCCATCATCCGGGCTGCCGATAAACCCCGGGCCGGAGGGCGATCGAGCGCATAATTTCCCCCTTGCCAATGGGGATCGGCGTAGATCGCCCCCCTTTGAGCCTCTCCCAGCGCGATACACCAAGCCGAATGTCGTCCCGAAGCCGCAATCACAGCGATCGAGCGCGTCTTCTCCGGGTACAGTAGCGCCCACTCCAAAACCTGCATCCCTCCCAAGGATCCCCCGATCACCAACCGCAAAGACTCGATCCCCAATGCGTCCACCAACAGCCGTTGTAGGTGAACCAGATCCCGGACGGTAATCTCCGGGAAAGTCGGGCCGTAGGGTTTACCGGTACGGGGATCGATCGAAGTGGGGCCGGTTGTCCCGTAGCAACTGCCGAGAATATTGCTACAGACAATAAAATCCCGGGTCGGATCGAGAACGCGTCCGGTTCCTAACAAAGGTTCCCACCAAGCTTCCACGTCGGCCCATCCCGTGAAGGCATGACAGACAATAACCCCGTTATCCCGCTTGTTATTCAAAATTCCCCAGGTTCGATAGGCGATCCGCACCCTTTCGAGAACCGCCCCCGATTCGAGAACAAAAGGATGCGGTGGGGAATAGAAACGGGTTTCCGGGGAGATCAAGTCTAGGCGATCCATGGGCGGGGTGGTGGGTTATAAACTCTGGAAAGTTTGCTGGAAATCCTCGATAATATCGTCAATATGTTCCAAACCCACGGAAACGCGGATTAATTCGGGCGTTACTCCCGCCGATCGCTGTTCTTCTTCGTTTAACTGCTGGTGAGTCGTCGAGGCGGGATGGATAACCAGGGTTTTTGCGTCCCCCACGTTGGCGAGATGGCTGGCGAGTTTCACCCGGTTGATAAAATTCCGCCCGGCCTCGAAACCGCCCCGAATCCCGAAGGCTAAAACCCCGCCGAAGCCGTGTTTTAGGTACTTCTTCGCCCGTTCGTGGTAAGGATGTTCCGGTAATCCGGGATAATCCACCCATTCCACCTGTGGCTGTTCTTTGAGCCAGTTCCCTAGGGCCAAGGCGTTGGATACATGACGATCGACCCGTAGGGAGAGGGTTTCCAATCCCTGTAGCAGTAAAAATGCGTTAAACGGACTCAAGGCGGGTCCGAAGTCCCGCAATCCCTCCACCCGGGCCCGGATAATAAAGGCGATATTGCCCAAAGGGCCCGACGGTCCGAATACCTCATAGAAATTCAACCCGTGATAACCCGGCGCGGGTTCGGTAAACTGGGGAAATTTGCCGTTTCCCCAGTCGAATTTACCCGAATCGACGATTACTCCGCCGATGGAAGTGCCGTGACCGCCGATCCATTTGGTGGCCGATTGCACCACGATATCGGCCCCCTGTTCGATCGGGCGACAGAGATAGCCGCCGCAACCGAAGGTATTATCGACGATCAGGGGAATGCCGTTCTCGTGGGCGATATGGGCCAGGGCGGCAAAATCGGGAATATTAAATCGGGGATTGCCGATCGTCTCTACATATAAAGCTTTAGTGCGATCGTCGATCGCCGCTCGAAAAGCCTCGGCCTCATCGCCATCGACGAACTTGACATTTATTCCTAAACGTGGTAAGGAGACTTTGAACTGATTATAGGTTCCGCCGTAGAGGTAGCTAGTGGAAACGATATTATCCCCCGCACCGGCGATATTAGCGATCGCTAGAAATTGCGCCGCCTGACCGCTAGAGGTGGCCAGGGCCGCCGCACCTCCTTCTAAAGCGGCGATCCGCTTCTCGAAGACATCGGTGGTCGGGTTCATGATCCTGGTGTAGATGTTGCCGAACTCTTCCAAGGCAAACAGTCGCGCCCCGTGGTCGGCATCGTTGAAAACGTAGGAGGTGGTTTGATAGATGGGAACGGCGCGGGCGTTGGTTCCGGGGGCAGGTTCCTGGCCGGCGTGTACTTGTAGCGTCTCGAAACGGTAACGGTCAGACATGGGCGCTCAGGGAGGGAAATAAAGGATAAATTCCTTGATCTGTGCGATCGAGGAAAAAGGGTGATTAAATGACCTCATTAGGGGATGGAATGGGTACAGTAGGCTTATTCGCTTACTGTATTTTTCTATCATAGCCATTTCTGCGAGTCAATTTATCGAGATATCCTGTATACAGAATATCTTTTATGCCGAAACTAGATTGTGTTAAGGTAATTGCTACAAAAGCAAGTACCAGCTAGACTGGTGGAATGAGAATGTACCATTTAAGACAAGGGAAATTTTGTGATAATTGTTTCTGGATAACCCCGATTCCTTTCTTGGATAAATAAATGCTTTTTTGTCCAACTTTCTGACTAAAACTAACGAGATAATCGTTTTAATTCATGATTACTAAAACATTTAAGCGGCGAATATGATAATTACAAATAAACAATTATTTCACGATCTTTTATCAGCCAAAACGAAAAAATAACGAGACTAAATCTGAATTTATCTAAATAATATAGAACAAAGTTTACCTTTATTTCTAGTTGCTAAAATTATTAAAATAGATAAAATCAGCCATTTTATTGATTTGTAATCCCATCCCATAAACTATCTCTATTACCAATTAAAATGCTCAAAATTCGCCTTTTTGCTAGACCAAGCAATCTCTTTTTTTTGTTATTAATTTTGGCGATTATTTTTAATCCTTTCGTGATTGTCAATGCGGGAGAAAGAGGAGTTTTAATGGTCTTTGGTCAAGTACAGGATAAAATACTTAATGAGGGTATTCACGGGATTATTCCCGTTGTTAACACGGTGAAAAAACTAAGTGTGAGAATTCAAAAACAACAGATAGCGGCCGAAGCTTCCTCCAAAGACCTACAGGAAGTCTTCACAGATGTGGCCCTGAATTGGCATATTTTAGCATCAGAAGTTAATACTATTTTTCAACAAATTGGCGATGAAGCGGCTGTCATTGAACGAGTGATCGATCCAGCAGTTGAGGAAATTCTCAAGGCAGTTATGGCTAAATATACCGCCGAAGAATTAATTACTAAACGGGAGGAGGTGAAAGGGGAAGTGGATATTCGTTTGACCGAAAGAATGAAAAATTATCATATCGGTGTCGATGATATTTCTTTGGTTCATGTCAATTTTTCCGATCGCTTTACCGATGCGGTGGAAGCCAAACAAATTGCCGAACAGGAGGCCAAAAAAGCCGGTTTTATGGTGCTGAAAGCTCTGAAAGAATCGGAAGTAAAAATCAATCTGGCTAAGGGAGAGGCGGAAGCTCATCGCATTCTCCAAGATTCCTTAAGTCCAGAAGTTTTACAGAACAAAGCGATCGAAAGATGGGACGGTAAACTTCCCCTATTTATGGATGATAATCTGCTCAAGTCCCTTGAATTGGTTAAAGATAAGCGAAAAACTAGATGATAAAAACAATTTATTAAAACCAGAAGAAAGAATACTTGATTTTATTGAAGTTCACTGCGAGGAACTCCTCTATGCTGTTTAAATCCCAAAAGACAAAGCAGAAATTTAACCCTGATTACTGGCGAGATCATTCGGCCAACGAACGCACCTATCTGTCTTGGATGCGCGCCTCGATCGCTTTGATGGGTTTTGGTCTGGTCATTTTGCGTTTACGGACAGCATCTTCCACAGCCCTAGGATTGGGGTGGCTGTTGGGTTTTGTCTTCGCTATGGTGGGATTATTAACCGTTGTCATCGCCACGCGCCACTATTTTCTCATCCGTCGGGCGATCGATAGTAATAGCTACGAACCTGCTCAAGTCTGGATTATTTGCTTTAGTATAGCGATCGCTTGTCTAGGGTCGGGAATTCTCTATTTTGTCGCCACCAGTCCCGATAGCGGTGGAGTGGAAAGCATCGGTTTCGATTAAAACCCCATCCTCGCAGGGAGCGGGATGGGGAAAAATTGCTCGATACAGGCGGTAAAATCCAGATAAATACTCAAAATTCCCCATTTTCCGACCTTTCCCAGGAAGGGGCGAAAGGTGGACAAATTAAAGGACAGGCGCGCCAATGACTGTGAACAGGGACTCCCAAGCGTTGACAATAGCCGTTTCCTCTCCCCTGAAACTTATAAAACCGACAGTAACGACAGGTGGAGGAACAAGTAGCAACTTTCGGGAGAGGATTTCCCGTGGATTCGATCGCTGTTAGTTTTGAGGATAGGGTGGAAATGGTGTCTAGCAAGGAAGTCTCCAAGGCTAACGGGGTTCACTAGCGACTCTTACCGTACCTAGTCACAAATTATGTCACAGTCGCCCGTCGTCCCGGAGTATAACGATTGACACGCTCCTAAAAAATTGAGAAAATCCCTTGCTGCCAGAACTATTCCACCACAACACGCCTAGAAAAGCCCCAACTTAAGGAGGCCGCCACCATCATTAATACCATCCACTCTGGCGGCAAATAGGTTGGTTGACAAGCTTTTAACAACAATCTTCCCCCTACCGCTAAAACCGTCAGATAGGCCGCATCTTGTAGGTAAACAAACTCAGCTAACCACCTGACAAATAAACCGGTCAAAAATCGTAGGGCTAACATTCCCAAAATACCACCAGTCAGGAGAATCCAGAATTGATCGGCTAGGGCGATCGCTGTTGTCACACTATCGAGGGAAAAAGCCAGATCTGTAAAAGCAATCAGAACAATAACACGGCCAAAAGATTCTATGGCGAGATTAGGGGCAAAATTTTGGTCTTCTATGTCTATATCTAAAAATTTCTGCCAAAAATGCTTACCCGCTAACCAGAGCAGATAAATAGCACCCAGTACCTCCACCTGCCAGAATTTAACTGTCCAACTGGCACTGACTAACATGGCAACTCTTAACACAAATGCCCCGGCCAATCCCCAGTTTAAAGCCTGGCGTTGTTGTCTGGGGTCGGGAAGTTCTCGCACCAAAGCGGCCAGGGCGACGGCATTATCGGCCGATAGAATGGTTTCTAAGACTGCCAGGGTGAGAATAGTGCCGCAAGTGGTTAGAGAGAGATTTTCAGCTATATCGAGAATTTGAGGGGACATATAATTATATTTTTACTCCTATGACGTTGTAGATGCGTCTTGGTATTTCCTGCTAGGATTCTTGACTATTTTTTTGTCGGTATAAATTGAAGGTCAAGTTCTTGAGCTTGCGATCGAGGGTGAGATTGCTGACCACACTCTCCTTGATCAGGATTTTGGCCGGACACTATCATCTTAGGTACGGGACAAGCATAAAAGCAAATATTCTTAATTGTGGTTTTAATAAATAAAAGTGATGAAAGGGCGAGGGACTTTCTTGGCTTTGCATAAAGGGAATTTATGGATTTGAAAACAAAGAATATTTGTTTTTATTAAAGCCATTGCCTAGAGTGAAAACAGAGACTCAAAAAGATCACTCAAGGAGATCAAAAACGATGAAACCGAAGCTACTGACAGCCTTCTGTCTATTGCTAATCACAGTTTTTTCTTGCTTCCACCCTGCCATCGCTAGGGCCGTTACCCCCACTGGCGGCGCACCGGCAAAAATTACTCTGGTCGAGCCGGCTGCCGGCGATAATCTGCAAAAACTACAGGAAACTAACGCCTGTGTCGGTTGTGACTTTAACGGAATTAGCCTCAAAGATTTAAACTTGTCCTCGGCCAATCTAGAAGGAGCAAACCTCAGTCAAGCGGATCTAGAAAGAACAAACTTACAAGGTGCTAACCTCAAAGGGACTGACCTCCGGGGAGCCGACCTCGGCAAAACTCTCCTAGCGGGAGCCGATTTAAGCAAGGCCAATCTCTTAGGTGCAGATTTAGAAAAAGCCAACCTGCAAGGAGCAAACTTAACCAACGCCAATCTGCAAAAAGCTGACTTAGAGAAGGCCAATCTCACTAATGCTCGGTTAGACGGTGCTAACCTGCAAGATGCGGACGGTGAAGGGGCGATCGGTGTCGATCCCAATCTATTCTAAAAAAAGTTTTTATGGCAGAATCAAGTTTTAGCGGTTTTCAAGGAGAGCAATATCTATGGAAATTACTCCTTTTTCTCAGCGATCGCTAGATGGGGAGGGAGCGGAAATGCTGCTAGACTTTAAAAAAGCCCATCAGCAAGATTTAAAGGCAATTGCCGAGATTTTGGCAAGAATTAGTCACCAATCACCAGAAAAGGTAGAAATTCTCTTGGAGACAATGCTAAAACAACTGATAGAGCCAAAAACACCTTTTTACGAGACGGCAACACCGACGGAACGAGCGCAAGCTTTTCGGGATTGGGCAAGTAGTCACGATCGAGGCAGCGCACTTTTATCCGACTATGCCGTAAGTCGCGATAGTATCTATGACGATGAGTGCCTGTGACTTTGTGCGGAACCTGATCACACCATGTATGGCGATGCTGTGGGTGCGACAAGTCTATTATTGGGACAAGGAGAAAAACTCTATATCGCACCACAGAATTTAATCGAGTTTTGGAACGTTTACTTTTAAGCAAAAACGCGAGCATCCCGAGGACGAACATAAACTTGCTCCCCGACTTGGAGGTGCAGTTGATCCAGTTGTTCTCGATTCAGATGGGCAATCAGGAGAGAGCGATCGGGTAGAATTAATTCCACATCGATGGCCCAACCCAGATGGATAATGCGCTCGACTTTTGCCGCAATGCTAGACCCATTGGGAAAAGAGAGAATTTCTAGGTCGTGGGGACGAATGAAAATCTTGACTCCGTTAGTACCCCCTCCGAGCTGCTCGAATAGTGCAGCCGAGGTCGGTGCCAAAACATTCACCCGGCCGATAAAACTCATCACAAAAGCAGAGGCAGGATGATCGTACACCTGATCGGGAGTTCCCACCTGTTCGATTTTACCCTCATTGAAAATTACGATCTCGTCGGCCACTTCCATGGCTTCCTCCTGGTCGTGGGTGACAAAAACACTGGTGACATGAACCTCCTCGTGTAACTGTCGCAACCAAACTCGTAGCTCTTTTCTAACTTTGGCATCCAAGGCCCCAAAAGGCTCATCTAATAATAATACTTCCGGTTCCACCGCTAAGGCCCGGGCCAGGGCAACCCGTTGACGTTGACCCCCGGATAGTTGGGCCGGATAGCGATCGCCTAATCCCTGCAATTGAATTAAACTCAAGAGATTGTCCACTCGTTTTTGAATGTAGTCCGGGGCAGCTTTGCGAATATTTAAACCGAAAGCGATATTCTGACGCACCGTCAGGTGTTTAAAAAGCGCATAATGCTGAAAAACAAAGCCAATGTTCCTTTTTCTGACATTTAAATGGGTTGTGTCTTTGCCGTTGATGATAATTTTGCCTGTGTCGGGAGGTTCTAATCCTGCGATCGCTCTCAGGAGAGTGGTTTTTCCTGAACCAGACGGACCGAGCAGTGCCACCAGACGATTCGATTTGATCTCTAGGTTGATGTTGTCTAAAGCAGTAAAGGTGCCGAATTTTTTCGATACTCGCTCGATGATGATGCTCACGGTAGCTAATCCTCTGGCAAAAAAATGTATAGGGTTTGACCGTATTTTAACCATGATTTAATCGCAGTCGTATTAAAATACAATTACATTTTACAAGATAGCAAGAAAATTAAGTTTCGATTCGGGAGATTACTGGTTATAAACGGAGACTAAAAGATTAAACAGCGATAAAAGCTTACTATTACTGTTTTTTGCTCTTTTAGTCGGTTCTAAAGGCTTAATTAACTAATTTTGTCCCTTAACCACCAGAAACACACCGGAGAAAAGAGACAACTGAGGCAAAAATGGACTATTCTTTATTGACAATATTTAGCTTTTTTATCGGAATTGTCGTGGGATTAACGGGAATTGGCGGTTCATCCTTGATTACACCCCTATTAATCTTTGTATTTCAGGTTCCCGCTACCACCGCAGTGGGTTCCGATGTGGTAGCGGCCGGGTTGATGAAAGTGGTCGGCACTGTTCGTCACTGGCAACAGCAAACGATCGAGTTAGAAGTGGTAAAATGGCTAGTAATTGGCAGTGTACCCGGTTCTCTGTTAGGATTAGTCGGTTTTCGCTATTTTCAGCAGAATAGCTCTCTCAATCTCGATCAATGGTTGCCTCCTATCATCGGTCTTGTCTTGATGATCGTGACCGTCCTAGCGGCCCTGGAACTACTAATCTCCTTGTTTTTTCCCGATTTGTCCCCTTGGTCCTGGCCAAAATTAGATTTAACCACTCGATCGGGTCAGATAAAAACAACGATATTAGGGGCAGTTTTAGGCTATTTGGTCGGTTTAACCAGTATTTCCAGTGGTTCCTTATTTGCATTGGTCTTGATGACCTTTTTTCACCTTGATTCTCGCAAATTAGTCGGTACAGATCTATCGCAAGCGTCCATCCTCTTAACCTGTACTTCCATCGGTCATCTGGGATTAGGAACAGTAGACTGGAATCTGGTACTTCCCATCTGGTTGGGTGGGATACCGGGGGTAGTAGTGGGAGCAAGATTATCGGAATATTTCCCCAAAAATGCCCTAAAAATACTGCTTTATACGGTTCTAGTCACGGTCAGTTGGCGCTTACTGCAACCCACCTAATCCTCAAAGTTCACTCGAAAGTCATCATACTACCCATCAACAGATCGGGACTGGTGGCGACAAAATAGATAATTCCCGCACCGAGAATAACGATCGCTAAACTAAATAGTAGCACCCATCGATCGGCTGGTTCGTAGGTATCTTCATCTATATCTCTTCTGACTGTAAAATAATGGGCTGTGGTCAAAAATACGGTCAATAAACCCACTAAAGCAAACATTAAGCCTAATTTCCAGCCATAACCGGGCCGGGGAACCAGAGGAGGATGAAAGGCCCGTAAACGCAGGATAACCATACCAAAACCCATTAATGCGATCGCTGTTCGCATCCAAGACAGATAGGTGCGTTCATTGGCCAGATGATCGCGGACTCGATTGGGATTGACTTTTTTCGGTTTAATGCTGGTCTTGCTTTCCGTCACTGGTGATTTGAGAAAAAATAACATGATCGAGATGACTAGGGGTCGGTTTCAAGTTGATCGTTTGAGAAGATGATGTTATTCTATGGCACTTGAGTTATAGATGGTATGGAAAAAATCTAAAATCTCTTTTTAGATGTATTTGTATTGAATCAAAAATCAAATAGGGTTTGCTGAATAAATCTAAAAACATTGTTCGATAAGACTTTTAGACCTTTTTGAAATCCAAAAGTACCGGCCATTGGAGTGATCGGGGGGAAAATCCCTGGACTTTTTCCCTGAAAATGGGTAAAACCCTAC
Source organism: Microcystis flos-aquae FACHB-1344 (assembly GCF_014698375.1). Classification (NCBI taxonomy): domain Bacteria; kingdom Bacillati; phylum Cyanobacteriota; class Cyanophyceae; order Chroococcales; family Microcystaceae; genus Microcystis; species Microcystis flos-aquae. Next base: position 27,002 of record NZ_JACJSW010000015.1, read on the forward strand.
ACCCTACACCCTACACCCTACACCCTGCCCCCAGGAAAAACTTTTTGCCGCAAACCCTAAATAGATTCTGCTTGCTGCTGGAGAAGGGTCCATCCATAGCTTAAGGATAGGGCCAAGAAAGCCAGGGGAAGACTTTCCTTGATCATAAACACACCCAAACCGATCAGCACACAGGGGACAAAGTGGCTACCGTGACTGCTAATTAAATTAGCGATCGCCGGTAATTTAGTCAACTGATGAGCAGTAAAACACCAAACACCCACCAAGATCAGAAAAACGCTGACGATAGTGACTAAATTTGGCCAAGTATTACTAGCGAACAGCGGCAGATAAATGCCGATATTATCACTGCCATTGGCGATGGTAATTGCCGCCACAGCACCGGTTTGAGGGGAAAACCAGGCCAGCAAAGGAGAAGACGGTGCTGATTCTACAGCCATCTCCAGAGGATTATCCGTCTCGGTTTCTTCTCGCTGCCAGAGACTCCGAATCCCGAAAATCACCGGCAACAGGCCGAGAAAACGAATCCACTGAGCCGGAATCAAGAAACTCCCGAAAAAGCCGGTTAAACTCGCCAAAATCAGCAGTATAAAGCCTAAATACTGACCGATAACGATATGACGACGGCGAAAAAGTTTATTGACCTGGGCGAAAAGAATCGTCAAAATCAGGATGTCATCGAGATTAGTGGCAATAAAGGCCGCTATTGCTGTGGATATGGCAGTAATCATGGTAGTCATGGGATTTTTTTCTTAATCGGCTCTTCTGGTCTCGATCGCCCTACTTCTACTCTAGAAAGAGCTATTAATAAAATCAAATATTCTTTCTTGTTGATTTAATAAATTAAAATGATGGAAAGACCAATAGAGACGAAAAACCCCTTGCCATGGCCAGAATGACCCTAGATCAATTGGAAATCTTTCTAGCGACTGCCGAACATCTCCACTTCACCAAAGCAGCAGAAGCTTTATATATCACCCAACCGGCCGTCAGTGCCGCCATTGCCTCCCTAGAAAGTGAATACGGGGTGAAATTATTCCATCGCGTCGGTCGTCACATCGAGATCACGGAAACAGGACGTTTATTGCAATTAGAAGCGCAACGCATTCTTACCCAGGTAACTTTGACAGAAAGGGGATTAGCGGAATTCAACGACTTGCAACGGGGAGAACTACAATTAGGGTCGAGTTTGACTATTGGTAACTATTGGCTCCCGGCAAAAATTAGCGATTTTCAGGAGCGCTATCCGGCAATTAAGATCAACTGCACCCTAGCTAATACGGAAGAAATCTGTCTGGGTACGGCTAACGGACGTTTTGACCTAGCATTAATCGAGGGAGAAGTCAAGAGTGATTTAACACATTGTTTAGAACAGGAGATCGTCGGCAGCGATCGCCTATTAATTATTGTCGGACGTTCTCATCCTTGGTATAAAAGAGAAGCGATCGAATTGCCGGAATTAGTGGAAACCCCTTGGGTAATGCGAGAATCGGGATCGGGAACTCAACAAAGATTCCAGGAAGCGTTACAGAATTGGGGCATCGATTTACGGACATTAAAGGTGACTTTGCTGTTAAATACGGGGGAAATGGTGAAAGCAATCATCGAGAATAGTTTGGCAGCTGCCGGCATTTCCGAATTGATGGTTCAAAAGGAATTAGAATTAGGCACATTGCGATCGATTCGAGTCATCGATACTTCCGGTTTATCCCCTCGCTATCTCGAATTTACGCGCCCTTTTTTAAAAATAAAACACCGTCAGCGCTTTCAACCCCGCGTCTGTCAGGTTTTCGAGCAGATGTTGTGATCTGCTTGCAGAATGGAATTAGATACTTCTAGTCCTTATTACAGATTTTTGGAGATGTCTTGTCTCATTACCAAGATAGAACCTTAGAATGAGACAAGGGAGGGTCTCCCTCCTTTCCCTGATAGGTTATACAAGAGGTGGAACCTCTGGAAATGCCTTGCAAGGGAGACCCCTGCAACAAGCTAACCCTTACCTTGCAATACCAACCATACTGTTTTGAGTGACGCAGCCTTGATAGTCCTGTCACTGAAAAAGGGGACTCTTGGTTTGTTTAGTCTAATTTAAACTCTGTAACATTGCCTTTCCCGTCAGTATTACAGTAACCAGAGACTTTTTTCTTCGGCACAGACCAATTGTAGGTTAATCCACCTCGGTTGATATCTTGGAGTGTTGTTTCTCCCGCATCAATAGAAGACTGAAGTGTTGCACCGAGAGTCACATTAATATCGGACATCGAAACGTCGCTTCCCATATGGGAAACAACGGCATTTTTGCAATTGCGACCCCAAGCAGCAATACGAGCCTCAATTTTGGCATCGTCGTTGGCACTTCCCAGCTTCATCCAGGTTAACCCAAAAGAAACAGAAAAGAGAACAGTTAGGGTGGCCAGAGAAAGAAGTTTTTTCATGGCTAAAGTATTCGAGCAATCAATCTAATTTTGAAGTACACCGAGTATAAGACCTCTTGCAAAAGTCTTTCGTGATCTAATAAAAGGTTATTTATTTTTGCCAATACTCTTACGAGACAGCGATCGCCACAAGGAGATAGTGTTGCCAGCGTAATAAAAGAGTTTTTTGGTGATACTGTTGAAAATCTGTCCTTAATAGATAAAAAACAGAATAAGAGTCTGAAATTTGCCGAAACGAATAGGTTATGTCGAAAGAAATTTAAGCGTTTAACGGGAATGAGTCGCCGAAATTTCTATCTGATTGTTAAGATCATTAAAGAATACGAAAAAAAGAAGAATAAGCCGGGTCGTCCTTGTAGATTAATCCCAGAAGATCAGGTTTTAATAGCTATTCAATACTGGCGGGAATATCGGACTT